>JAQCGR010000031.1 GCA_027619995.1 Pseudomonadota bacterium
ATCGCGGTCAAACCGCTGAAACCCCGGTCGCTACCCAAGTCGCGCGAAACCGTTCGCGCGGGGGCCTTGCGACCGGGGCAGCTTGTCGGCGATTCGGCGGCGAGAGTCAAGGCGAAGTAGGCCACGGGAGCCTAATTGGTGCGCGCGCCGCCAGCGGCTATTCTGCCGGGCAGGAATTCGCGGGCGGAGGACAGGGCCATGCAGGAGCTGCATTATTTCGGCGGGATCTGGAGCGAGGAGCCCCAGAAGGTCATGACGCCGGCGACCCAGGCGGTCTGGATGGCGACGGCGGTGTTCGACGGGACGCGGGTGATCCGCGGCATGGGCCCGGATGTCGACCGGCATTGCCAGCGCTGCGTGAATTCCGCGCATGCCCTGGGGCTCGAGCCGCCGCTCGACGCCAAGGGGATCGAGGCCCTGATCTGGGAGGGGGTGGACCGCTTCCCCGCCGATGCCGAATTGTTCATCCGCCCGATGTTCTATCCCGAGCGCGGCTTCGTGATGCCCGAGCCGGATTCGACCGTCTTCGCCCTCGCCCTGCTGAACCGGCCCTTGATGGAGCCGACCGGCATCACCGCCATGCTGTCGCGCTTTCATCGGCCGGCCCTGGACATGGCGCCGACCAATGCCAAGGCCGCCTGCCTCTATCCCAATGCCATCCGCGCCATGCGCGAGGCCCAGGCGGCGGGGTTCAGCACCGCCGTCATGATGGACGGCATGGGCCATGTCGCGGAATTCGCGACCTCCAACATCTTCCATGTCCGTGACGGCATGGTGCATACGCCGGTCCCGAACGGCACCTTCCTGAACGGCATCACGCGCCAGCGGGTGATCCGCCTGCTGCGCGAGGCCGGGGTGGAGGTGCTGGAGCGCCCGATCGTCTATGACGAGGTGCTGGAGGCGGACGAGGTTTTCTCGACCGGCAATCTCGACAAGGTGGTGCCCGTCACCCGGCTGGACGGTCGCGACTACCAACGCGGCCCGCTCTACCAGAAGGCGCGCGAGATCTATTTCGACTGGGCCAAGACCCAGACGCGGAAGGTTTGACGGCGGGGCTTTTGAGCCGGATCAGGCGGCCCCTCGCCCCCTCATCCCGAGCAGCCCCTTCCAGGGGCTGACGAAGGGCGAGACGGCCCTGCGGGCCTCCTCAGGGTGGAGGGGGTCCCTACGGTTGGATAAATTCACTCTCTCCTCATCCTGAGGTGACCGCGCAACGGTCGTCTCGAAGGATGATTGGCGACCCGCCCGAAGGGCGCAGGACGATTCCGCTAGTCCGCGCCCAGGTCCTCGCCGGCCAGGGCGCGGCGGATCAGGAGGGCGGTGGCTTCGACGCCGTAGAGGGCGACGAAGGAGCCGAAGCGCGGGCCCTGGTCCTGGCCTAGCAGGACCTGATAGAGGGCCTTGAACCAGTCGCGCAGATTCTCGAAGGAATGGCGCTTGCCGATCTCGTAGATCTCGTTCTGGATCGCCTCGGCATCGGTATCGGCCGGGGTCATCTCCAGCAGGGTCGCGAGATCGGCCAGGGCGGCGCGTTCGGTCGCGTCCGGCGCGCGGTAGGTCTTGGACGGCTTCACGAAATCCCGGTAATAGGCCAGGGCGTAGTCGATCATGCGGGCCAGCAGGGGATTGCCCTCGGCCGAGACGCCGGGCGCGTAGCGGGTGACGAAACCCCAGAGGATCGAGGGATCGTCGGCATTGACCACGCTGGCCAAGTTCAGCAGCAGGGCGAAGCCGACCGGCGCATCGGATTCCGGCGGCACACCGTTGTGGATATGCCAGACCGGGCTGTCGAGCTGGGCCGCCGGTTCCTGATCGGGATAGGATTCGAGCAGCTTGATATAGTCGTCGACCTGGCGCGGGATGATGTCGAAATAGAGCCGCTTGGCCCGCTTGGGCGCGCCGTACATGAACAGGGCCAAGCTTTCGGGCGGGGCATAGGCCAGCCATTCCTCGACCGAGAGGCCGTTGCCCCGCGACTTGGAAATCTTCTCGCCCTGCTCGTCCAGGAACAGCTCGTAGGTGAAATCCTCGGGCGGCTTGGCGCCCAGGATGCGGCAGATGGCCTTGGCCAGCTTGACCGAATCGATCAGGTCCTTGCCGCTCATCTCGTAATCGACGCTCAGGGCGTACCAGCGCATGGCCCAGTCGGGCTTCCATTGCAGCTTGCAGCGCCCGCCGGTGACCGGGGTCTCGACCTTGGCGCCCTGCTCGTTCTCGTAGACGACCGTGCCGGCGGCGGCATCGTGTTCCAGGATCGGCACCTGGAGGACCACACCCGTCTCCGGGCAGACCGGCAAGAAGGGGCTGTAGGTCTTCTGACGCTCCGCCCGCAGGCTCGGCAGCATGACCTTCATCACCTGGTCGTAGCATTCGAGAACGCGCAGCAGGGCCGGGTCGAAACGCCCGGCGCGGTAGCATTCGGTCGAACTGACGAATTCGTACTCGAAGCCGAAACCGTCGAGGAAGCCCTGCAGGCGCGCGTTGTTATGGGCGCCGAAACTGTCATGGGTGCCGAAGGGATCGGGGATCGCGGTCAGGGGCTTGCCCAGATGACCGGCCACCATCTCCTTGTTCGGGATGTTGTCGGGCACCCGGCGCAGCCCGTCCATGTCGTCGGAAAAGGCGAAGAGCCGGGTCGGAATATCGGACAGCCGCTGGAAAGCCTGGCGCACCATGGTCGTGCGTACGACCTCGCCGAAGGTGCCGATATGGGGCAGGCCCGAGGGGCCGTAGCCCGTCTCGAACAGGACATAACCCTTCTCCGGCGGCTTGCCGCCCAGACGGTCGAGCAGCCGGCGCGCCTCCTGAAAAGGCCAAGCCTTGGAGTCCATTGCGAGGTCGCGTTCTGCGGTCATGGCGGTCACGGCAATCCGGGGGGTTGAAGCGCGCGGAAGCTAGGCCCGCATAAAGATCGGGTCAACCTGACGCTCAACCGGCTGAAGATCATCCGGCGCACATGGGCGCGACCCCCAGGCGCTGCCGAGCGGTGCCGAGAGCGCGCTCGAAGGCGCAGCCCAGGGCGAGCAGGCGTTCCTCACCCCCCGACCGGGCGATGAGCTGAAGGCCCACCGGCATCCCCGCCGCATCGAGGGCGACGGGCATGGTCAGGGCGGAGAGGCCCAGGATGTTCACCAGATAGGTGTTGTTGTGGACCCGCAGGTTGGGGCCGCGCTGGCTGGCCAGATCCACGATCTCGGCGACGGGCGGCGGGGTCATGACCACGGTCGGGCAGACGATGGCGTCGACTTGGCGCAGCCGTTCGTCGGCCCGCCGCTGCAACGCCTGCACGGCGCGCAGGTTATCGTAATAGTCGACGGCCGGAATCTCCCACGGCCGTTCGAAGGTGTTCAGGCGTTCCTTGAGGATCGGGTTCAGGGTCTCCAGCCAGTCGGGCAGTTCGGCCCGCATCAGGGCATAGAATTCGGTGGCGACGATATGGCCGCGCATGCCTTCCGCGTAGCCCTCGACCGCCTCGGGGAAGTCGATGGGGCGCAGGCTCGCCCCCGCGCCCTCCAGCTCGCCGAGAGCGGCGCGCACACCTTCGGCGACGCCGGGATCGCAATCCTCCCAGAAATGGGTTTCCGCCAGGCCGAGCCGGACGCCGGCGACGGTCGCGGAGTCCAGCAGCGCGGCGAAGGCGGCGCGGTCGCAGATCGGGTCGATGGCGGCGAAGGCGACGGCCGCGTCGTCCACCGTGCGGGTCAGCGGGCCGGGCGAATCCAGGGTCGGGGAGAAGGGCACGATACCGTCGATGCCCCAGCGCCCGTGGCCCAGCTTGAGCCCGACGGTGCCCGTCACCGTGGCGGGCATGCGCACCGAGCCGCCCGAATCGCTGCCCAGGGCGACGAAAGCCGAGCCCTCGATCAGGCTGACCCCGGCGCCGCTGGAGGAGCCGCCGGAACAGCGATGGGTCTTGGCGTCCCAGGGATTGCGGGGCGAGCCGAGATGGGGATTCACGCCCAGACCCTCATAGGCGAATTCCACGGTATGGGTCTTGCCGGTCACGACGCCGCCGCCCCGGCGCACGGCGCGGATGACGGAGCCCTCCTCCTCGAACCTGGCGGGCAGGCGCTTGGGCGAGCCGGCCTGGGTCGGCATGCCGCGCACACCGAAGAGGTCCTTGACCGAAACAGGGATGCCCTGAAGGGGCCCTAGATCGACTCCCGCGGCGAAGAGGGCGTCGGCCGCCCGGCTCCCGGCGCGCAGCGCCTCGGCGTCCCAATGGATATAGGCGCCCAGGGCCGCGCTGAAACGCTCGTGCCGGCCGATCGCGTGTTCGGCCAGGGCCGAAGCCGTCAGCCGCCCATCACGCAAGCGCGCCCCGATCTCGCGCAGGCCCAATTCGTACAAGTCCGCCATCGCCCTACTCCCCCGTCCAGGCCGCATGTTAGGTTTCGCCCAGCATAGCGATCCCCACCCCCCTTGGAGGACTCGAAAGATGGCGCCGGCGTGACGGCTTCGGCCAACGCGACAACCGTGGCGAGTCGATTCATGCCCGATGCACCGGCCCTGGCGGCCGGGCTCGGCCATGCCGGCTGGGCGCAAGGCGACACGGCGCAGGCCCTCGGCCATGACGAGGCCGCCAAGCGCCTGCGCGACGGCGCGGCGCCCATCGTCTGCCATATGCCGGCGACGGCCCGGCGGCTGGGCGCCGAATCCTTCCGAGCCTTCGATCTGCTGGAACTCTATGCCTTCGCCCGGCCCGCGCGGTTCTGCGTGCCGACCCCGCGCGGCCTGGCCGCCGCCCTGGACCTCGATCCACCGGGTGCCGATCCGGCCGAGGAGGCCGTGGTCCTGCTGCGCGCCGCCGAGGCCTTGATGGCGGAATTGGCCAATCCCGACGGCGAGGAGGACTCCGCGGCGCTGGCCGAGATCGCAAGACCGATGGCCGAGGGCGGCTGGCCCTGGGGAGAATTCGTCATGGCCGCGCTGGAACACGCGGCCCAGGGCGAAGTTCGGCCCGACGCCCCCGGCCTCGCGGTTTGGCGCCGCCTGCCGGAATGGAGCGAATACGCGCCCGAGCCGACACCGGGCGATCGGCCGGTCGATCCGGCGGATGCGCGGAGGCGGCTGGCCGAATTGCTGGGCGCCGATGCCGAGGCGCGCCCGCAGCAGGCCGACTATGCCGCCGCCGTCACCCCCGCCTTCGCGCCGCGCGCACATCCCGGCGCGCCCAATATGGTGATCGCCGAGGCGGGCACCGGGGTCGGCAAGACCCTGGGCTATATCGCGCCCGCCAGCCTCTGGGCCGAACGGAACCAGGGCCCGGTCTGGATCAGCACCTATACCCGCAATCTGCAACACCAGATCGACGGCGAACTCGACCGCCTGTTCCCCCAGCGGGAGGAAAAGGCGCGCAAGGTCGTGATCCGCAAGGGGCGCGAGAACTATCTCTGCCTGCTGAACCTGGAGGAGGCCGTTGGCGGGGCCAGGATGCGGGCGCGCAGCGCGGTCGCCGTCGGGCTGATGGCGCGCTGGGCCGGGGCGACCCGCGACGGCGATATGGTGGGCGGCGATTTCCCGACCTGGCTGGCCGGGATCCTGGGCCGGGCCCAGACCTTCGGCCTGGCGGACAGCCGGGGCGAATGCATCTATTCGGCCTGCTCGCATTACCACAAATGCTTCATCGAGCGCAGCGTGCGGCGCGCCCGGCGGGCCGAGATCGTCGTCGCCAACCATGCCCTGGTGATGATCCAGGCCGCCCTGGGCGGGGTCGACGATTCCAACGTGCCCCAGCGCTATGTCTTCGACGAGGCGCATCACATCTTCGACGCGGCCGATTCCGCCTTCTCCAGCCATCTCTCCGGGATGGAAATGGCCGAGCTGCGGCGCTGGATTCTGGGTGCGGAAGGGCGGCGGGGCAGCCGGGCCAGGGGCTTGCGGCGGCGCGCCGGCGATCTGGCCCTGGACGATGCCGCCTCGCTGGAGGCGATCGACGAGGCGGAGCGCGCTGCCCGGGTCCTGCCGGGGGTCGGCTGGCTCCAGCGGCTGGAAACGGAGAGCGCGGACGGCGCGGCAGAGGCCTTCCTCGCGCGCCTGCGCCAGCAGGTCTATGCCCGGGCGCCCCATGCCAACAATCCCTACAGCATCGAATGCGAGGCGATCGAGCCGGTCGAGGGGCTGATCGAGGAGGCCGCTGCCCTGAACAAGGCGTTGGAGAATCTGGCCGGGCCGCTGCGGGGCCTGGCCAAACGCCTGGCCGCGCGCCTGGAGGACGAAGCGGCGGACCTGGACACCGCGACCCGCCAGCGGATCGAGGCGGTCTGCCGCGGGCTGCTGCGCCGGGGCGATCTTCAGCTCGGCTCCTGGCGCGATATGCTGACCGCCCTGGCCGCCGAGACGCCGGCAGCCTTCGTCGATTGGTTCGCGGTCGAGCGGATGCAGGGCCAGGACCGCGATGTCGGCATGCACCGCCATTGGGTCGATCCGACCATTCCCTTCGCCAACGAGGTCGGGTCACGCGCCCAGGGCCTGCTGGCGACCAGCGCCACCCTGCGCGACGGCACGGACGACCCCGAATCCAACTGGCTGGCGGCCGAGGCACGCACCGGCGCGATCCATCTGCCTGATCCGCCGACCCGGGCAGCGGTCGCCTCGCCCTTCGACTATGCCGCCCATACGCGGGTCGTGGTGGTGGGCGATGTGCGCAAGGACGACCTGGGTCAAGTCGCGGGCGCCTACCGCGCCCTGTTCGAGGCGGCGGGCGGTGGGGCGCTGGGCCTGTTCACGGCGATCGCCCGGCTGCGCGCCGTCCATACCAGGATCGCCGAGCCGCTGGAGCGCGCGGGCCTCACCCTGCTGGCCCAGCATATCGACGGGTTAGATGTTTCGACTTTGATAGAAATTTTTCGGGCGGAACGGGATCACTGCCTGCTGGGCACGGATGCGGTGCGCGACGGGGTCGATGTCCCCGGCCCGTCGCTGCGCCTGATCGTCTTCGACCGGGTGCCCTGGCCGCGCCCCGATATCCTGCACCGGGCGCGCAAGGCGCAGTTCGGCGGACGCGCCTATGACGACATGCTGACCCGCCTGCGACTGAAGCAGGCCTTTGGCCGGCTGGTGCGCCGGGCCGACGACAAAGGTGTCTTCGTGATGCTCGATCCGATGATGCCCTCGCGCCTCGCCGGAGCCTTTCCCGAGGGGGTGGAGGTTCAGCGTACCGGCCTCAAGGAAGCGGTCGGGATCGTGGGCGATCTGCTGGCGGAACACAGATAGGCACGTGTCCGCCGCCCGGCCTTGCCGCTCTGCGGGGCCTTCGCCATACTCCCGCCCAACTTGGCGATCATTACTCCCATGTCGTCCAATCCCCCCAAATTCCGAGGTTCGAAGCCGTGATCTCCCACGAAGAAGCCTTGATCTACACCATGGTCCTGGTCTCCGCCGCCGATAGCGAGATGTCGGACGCGGAACTGCACACGATCGGCGAGTTGGTCAACTCGATGCCCGTCTTCAAAGGCTTCGATGCCGAGCGCCTGACCACGGTCGCGCGCGAATGCGCCGAAAGGCTGCAGGCGGACAATGCCTTGACCGCGGTGCTGGACGAGATCAGGGCCGCGCTGCCCCGCAAGCTGCACGAGACGGCCTATGCTTTCGCCTGCGACGTGGCCGCGGCCGATGACAGCCTGAGCCAGGAGGAAATCCGCCTGCTTGAGATGATCCGCCACCGGTTGGACGTGGATCGCCTATCGGCCGCCGCGATCGAACGCTCGACCCGCGCGCGGCACATTACGCTCTAGCCGGTGCGGGAGCCGGCACGGGCGATGTCGCGCGCGCCGACAGGGCCGACAGCTTCATGACCAGCCAGAACCCCCTCGCCCCCGACTTTCCCGGGCCGGACCCGTTCGGCACAAAGCGGGTCTTGCGCGGCGATGCGCGGCTGGTCGCCGCCTGGCTGCTGGGCGTGGCCGTCCTGGTTTTCGCCATGGTGGTCATCGGCGGCATCACCCGGCTCACCCATTCCGGCCTCTCCATGGTCGAATGGAACCCGCTGTTCGGCTGGATCCCGCCGATGGACGCGGCGGCCTGGCAGGCGCTGTTCGACAAGTACCGGCAATTCCCCCAGTACCAGCAGCTCAACAAGGGCATGAGCCTGGACGAGTTCCAGGAAATCTTCTGGTGGGAATATCTGCACCGGGTCTGGGGCCGGCTGATCGGCGTCGCGTTCCTGGTGCCCTTCCTCCTCCTGCTCGCCCTGGGGCGCATTCCCGCCGGCCTGACGCCCCGCCTCACCGGGCTTTTCGTGCTGGGCGGGCTGCAGGGCCTGCTGGGCTGGTACATGGTCAAGAGCGGCCTGGTCGACCGCCCCGATGTCAGCCATTACCGCCTGGCCGCCCATCTGGGCTTGGCCGTGCTGATCTATGCCCTGCTGCTGCGTACCGCGCTCGACCTGCTGAATCCGGACCGCCTGGCCACGGCCGATCTGCTTCTCGAGGGGCCGCGCCGCCTGGCCCTTGGCCTGACCCTGCTGGTCTTCATCGTCATCCTCGCCGGCGGGCTGGTCGCCGGGCTGGATGCCGGTTTCATCTACAACAGCTTCCCCCTGATGGGCGGCCGGCTGATTCCGGGCGAGGCCTATGACCTGGTCCCCGCCTGGCTGAACCATTTCGAGAATGCCGCGATGGTCCAGTTCCAGCATCGCTGGCTGGCGGTGGCGACCTTCCTGGGGCTCGTGGCGTTCTGGCAATGGGCCCGCCACCGCGTGCCCGCCAGCCCGGCGCGGGTGGCGGTCCATGCAGTGCTCGTCGCCGGGGCGGTTCAGGTCGCGCTGGGCATCGCAACCCTCCTGCTGGTCGTGCCCATCGCCCTCGCCGCCCTGCATCAGGCCGGCGCCCTGCTCCTGCTGACCAGCCTGATCGTGGCCGGGCAGGTGCTGCGCGGCCACGAGAGCTAGGCGAAGCGATTCGGCGGCGGTCGTCCTTGGTCACGACCACGATGGAGGGGCGGGGCGGCAATTCCGGCTTGAAATCCGGCCAGGACGGGATCGCCCCAGCGGATCGGAATTTCGGCGCGAGGGCCGGGGGCGACATGGTCGATTTCGTCGATTCCGTGGTCAATCTCGGCAATACCGAAAGGGCTCTCGGCCGCCCGCGCCTCCCGGGCATGGCCCATGAGCGCCAGGGCGCCGGTACCCATGGTCGCCGCCGGGCCCAGCGCGCGGCGCATGACGGCAAAATGTCAGTGCGACGGCGCTTGTATTGCGCAAGGCGGGAAGCCAGCGACATTGAATTCCACCGAGCCAGAGCCAATAGTCCGAGGTCGGCCAATCGTGGATTCCGAAATGCGTTCAGCCCCTCTCTTCCTCCTCGCCCTCATGATTCCATCCTTTGCCGGACTGGCCAAGGCAGCGGACTCCCTGACCCCGGCCTATCCGGCCTCGGGCGCTTCGCACTTCACCCTGCTGCGCAACGGCTCGTCCCTCGGCAGCTACGACCTGCGCTTCGAATCGCGCGAGGACGGCCTGCATGTCGTCACCCGGGTCGATGTCAACTATAGCCTCGCCTTCATTACTCTCTATCGTTTCGAACAAGATAGAAATGAACTCTGGCGCGACGGCAGACTCGCCTCTCTGGAGACGCGGACCAACGATGACGGCGACCGTTTCGCATTGACCGCCTGGGCGACGGCGGATGGCGTCCAGGTCAACGGGCGGGAATTCGACGGTTTGGCACCGGCCAATATCATGCCCACGGGTTTCTGGGACATCCGCACCGTCGAACGCACGCAGCTTCTGAATTCCGAGGATGGCGACCTGCTGAACGTAACGGCGGAACGGGTCGGCGAGGAGACCGTGGAGGTCATGGGCGAGGCGGTCCGCGCCACCCATTACCGGATTACTGGCGATACCGAAAAGGATCTCTGGTACGACAAGAACGGTGTCTGGGTCGCGCTGCGGATGACCGCGAGCGACGGCTCGACCATCGAATACCGGCTGCTGCCACCCGCCCGATAACGTCGCCGCCCGCTTCAGCGCGCCGCTTTATTCCCGGCTTCACCCCCGGATTCAACCGAGGCCCGCATAGGCCATGGCGACCCGTGCGGCGAGCGCTGCATTGTGATGCAGCAGGGCGATATTCGCGGCCATGCTGCGCCCGCCTGAAAGCGCCGCGATGCGTGCCAGCAGATAGGGGGTGAGGTCCTTGCCGCCCACGCCGTCGCGCGCAGCATCCGCGGTGGCCTGGCCGACCCAGGTGGTCATTTCCTCGCGGTCCAAGGCCGCCTCGGCCGGGATCGGATTGGCCAAGACCAAGCCGCCCTGGAGGCCCAGGGACCATTGCGCCGCCATCAGCCGCGCGGCTTCTTCGGGCGAGTCGACCCGAAACATCAAATCGAGCCCGCTTTCGCGGCAATAGAAGGCGGGGAATTCGTCGGTGCCGTAGCCGACCACCGGCACGCCGCGCGTCTCCAGCCATTCCAGGGTATTGGCCAGATCGAGGATCGATTTGGCCCCGGCGCAGACCACCGCGACCGGAAATCGGCCCAATTCCTCGAGATCCGCCGAGACATCGAAGACCTGCTGCCAGCCCGGATGGACACCGCCGATGCCGCCGGCCGCGAAAACCCGAATGCCGGCCAGGGCGGCGCAGATCATCGTGCCCGCCACGGTCGTCGCCCCCGTCTCGCCCGTCGCCAAGCACCAGGCGAGGTCGCGGCGGCTGACCTTGCGCACCTCTTCTTCGCCCTCGGCGAATCGGGCCAGTTCGTCCTCGGTCAGGCCGATCCGGATGCGCCCGTCGAGCAGGCCGATGAAGGCCGGCACCGCGCCTTCGCGCCGGACAATGGCCTCCAGGGCCAGGGCGGTTTCGATATTGGCGGGATGGGGCAGACCGTGGGCGATCAGGGTTGTTTCCAGGGCGACGACCGCCCTGCCCTCGGCCTGGGCTTCGGCGATTTCCGGTCGGATATCCAGATGCGCTTCCATAACCGACAATCTAGCCTCAATCGGCGCGCCGGACAGCGCCCGTCATCCGCCCGCCATCACAGCCAGGATGGCCGAGACGGTGATCACCGACAGGACCGTTGTCGCGATGATCAGGGCGGAGGCGCGACGCAGATAGACGTCGTATTGCTGAGCCACGACATAGACCAGGGCCGCCGTGGGCAAGGCGGCCAGGAGAACCGCGCTCCAGGCCCAGAAGGGCGGCAGGTCGAATACGAAGAAGGCCAGCCAGGCCGTGGCCGCCGGCTGGATCAGCAGCTTCAGGCAGGTCATCCAGGCGATCTCGGCCATATCGCCGGCCAGGCGCTGGCCCACCAAGCTGAGCCCCAGGGCGAAGAGCGCGGCAGGGCCGGCGGCGGCGCCCAGAAGTTCGAGAAAATTGCCGATCGGCACGGGCACCGGCAACGCCGCCCAGGACCAAAGCGCGCCCAGCACCGTGGCGGCCAGCAGCGGATTGCGAATCAGGGTGCCGGCGACCTTTGCCAGAGCGCGCCCGCCTTCGGCCGAAGCGCGGTGCAGTTCGATCGCCCCGATCGCCCCCGCCATGCAGACGAAGGAGCCGACCATGACGTAGATCACGGCCGGCAGTGCGCCGTCCGGTCCGAAGGCCGTCAGGAAGAGCGGAATACCCATATAGCCGACATTCGGAAAGACCGCCCCGACCGCCTGCACCGCGAGCGCAGGCTGGCGCACCCCGAAGACGAAACGCCCGACCGTCAGGCTGAGGACGAGGGTGATCCCAAGGCCACCCATGATCGAGCCGATATAGGGGAGGTTGAACAATTCGCCCAAGGGCGCGCGCGCCGTGCCCAGGAACATCACGGGCGGCAGGGCGAAATAATAGACGAAGCGATTGAGCGAGACGGAGCTTTCTGGGCCCAGAATCCCCGTCCGCCCGGCGAGAAATCCAGCGAGGATCAGGCCGAAGACCGGTGCGGCGATGTCGAGAACCGCGCTCATCTCATGGTGGGCGCGATGGCGGAGATGGTCACGGCGGCCCCATCGGGACGCCTAGAAAATACCGTCTTCGCCCAGCAGGGCGATGCGGAAGCGGTCCTTGAGGTAGGCGCCGTCGCGCGGCGGCATGACGATCTTCAAGGGCTCCATCGCGATCTTCACGACCGAGAGGGTCGGCCCTTCGGCCACCCGCGCGAGGCGGTACAACTCGGCCAGATCGCCGTCTTCCCGCGCTTCGGCCGTGGCAACAAAGCCGGCGCCGCGCGCGATGGCGCAGAGATCGACCCCGGCGGCGGTCGCCGTGCGCTGGCGTCCGGTCTCGCCGTAGCGTTCGTTGTCGAGCACGACGACGGCCAGATTGGCCGGCCGCTCGACCCCGATGGTGGCGAGGCAACCGAGGCTCATCAACAGGTCGCCGTCGCCGGTCAGGACGAGAACGCGCTTGGCGGGCTGGGCCAAGGCCAGGCCGAGGCCCATGGGCAGGGCCCCGCCCATCGCGCCCCAGAGCGGGAAGGTCAGGGACGAATCGCCCGCCGCCGTCGCATCCCAATTGGCCCCGCCAAGGCCCGTGACGACGAGCAGATCGTCGCCCCGATCGGCCAGGAGACCCGCGACGACCGCGCGCCGTTTCAGGCTGTATCCGTTGGAATTCATGGCTTCGGCTCCGCCAGGGCCCGGAAATCCTTGGCCCCGATGACACGCTGGGTCAAGCAGACGGCGACCGCCGCCTGGCCGTTGAAGGCGAGCTTGGCGGCCGCTTCGACCGTCTCGCCCACGCGCTCGCCTTCCCAGGCGTCGAGGACGATGACGCCCATCGCCTCCATGGTCGCCCGGGTCGCCTGGCCCATCGGCACTTGCCAGGGATTGAACTCGCCATACTCTCCCCGCATGGTCACGAGCATCAGCAGCGGATAGCGGCAGGTCTTGGCCAGGGACAGCATGTTGATCGTGTTGCCCACGCCGCTCGACTGCATCAGCAGGCAGCCGCGTTCGCCCCCCAGCCAGGCGCCCAGGAGCAGGGCCACGCCCTCCTCCTCGGTGGTGAGGGTGACCGTGCGGATATCGTTGTCGTCTTCGCACTGGGTCAGCAGCTTGAGATGCCCGGCATCCGGCACATGGCAGACTTGGCGCACATCCCAGTCCTTGAGGACGCGGAATATGTCGCTCGGCCAGTCGACGGCGGTCGAAGGATCGGCGAGGGAGGATTCGGTCATGGCTCGCTTGAAATCGCGGAACGGAAACGCGGCGTTCAAATAGCACGGAGCCCGGCCGGTGGCTACGACCCAGGCGCGCTTGCCGCCCCCGGGGCCGGACAGCTAGCCTCGCCTGGAGGCAAATCACGGGGGAGCAACGGCATGACCGCAACGGGCTGGGATATCGGCGCCTACGGGCGGCGCGCGACGGCGGAAGAACCCTATGTAGCGGCGGTGGTCGGCGCGGCCAGCGGGATCGGGCGCGAGGCCGCCAATCTTCTCGCCGGACTCGGCTGCGCAGTGCCCTGTATCGACCGGGACTCGGCGGGGGTCGAAGCGGCCGCCGCGGCGATCCGCGATGCCGGCGGGAGGGCGGAGGCCTTCGCCGCCGACGTGACCCGGCCCGAGACGGTACATGACGCCATCGGCGCGGTGCTGGATCGCTTCGGCCAGATCGACGCCCTGGTCAATTGCGCCGGGATCACGGGCAAGACCGCGATCGACAGCCATGAGGTCGATCTCGATGATTTCGATCTGGTCTATTCGATCAACCTGCGCGGCGCGCTGGTCGTCTCGCAAGCCGTGCTGCCGGCCATGCTGGAACGCGGCTATGGCCGCCTGCTCCATGTCGCCTCGGTCGCCGGCAAGGACGGCAATGCCGGCATGGCCGCCTATTCGGCGACCAAGGCCGGGCTGATCGGCCTGATCAAGGTCATGGGCAAGGACTATGCCCGGACCGGCGTGACGGTGAACGGCCTCGCCCCCGCCGTCGTGCAGACCCCCATGGTCGACGCCCTGCCCCAGGCGACGGTCGACTATATGACCGCGAAAATCCCGATGGCGCGGCTCGGCCGGCTGGACGAGGCCGCCCATATGATCGCCTGGATACTCTCGCCTGCCTGTAGCTTCACCACCGGATTTACTTTCGATATGACCGGCGGCCGCGCGACCTACTAGGCGAAGCCAATGCGGTCACCGACAATGGCGATATGACCGGCGGCCGCGCGACCTACTAGGCGAAGCCAACGCGGTCACCGGCAATGGCGATATGACCGGCGGCCACGCGACCTACTAGGCGAAGCCAACGCGGTCACCGACAATGGCGATATGACCGGTGTTCGGAAGCGAATCAGCGAACCACGAAAGCGCTCAAACTGGTGCGGATATTCCGTTCGAGCACGGGGTCGAGATCGGCCATCAACTGCTTGGTCATCTCGAACCAGATGGTTTCCCGCTCGGACAGGGTGACGCCCTCCTCGACCGTGCGCGCACGTTCGGCCTTGGCCGAGACGAAGCCCGCCTGACGGCCATCGGGTTCGACGATGCGCAATTCGACCTCGAGCACGGCGGTGTAGCGCGCCTCCTGATCGGACTTGAACAGGCCGGCGACGCCGCCCGTTCCGCGCAGCGCCTTTTCGATCACCCGCGCGGTTCTGACGTCGTAGATCGCGATGCGGCGGCCGCCATGGGCAACCAGACGGTCGCGCGCCCAGCGCTCGGCCGCCCGCTGGGGCGGAATCGGGAAGAGATGCTCGACATCCGGATCGGAGAAGCTGGGGTTGAAGCTCGAGCGGATTTCGATCGCGCCGACATCGAGAACGATGGACCCCCGATCGGCGAAGGTGATTTCGGGATAGGCGGCGGCGGGCGGCGGCGCGTTGGAGCAGGCAGCCAGAAGCAATGCGAGCCCCGCCAGGGCCGGCGCCCAATATCCACGGAACACCATCACGTTCGCTCCTCCGAAAACAGAACCTCCAGGGCCGGCTCGTCATAGCGGTATTCAGCCGTGCAGAACTCACAGGTCACGATGACTTCGCCATCGACCTTGAATTCCTCGAGCCCCTCGCGGGTCAGACTGCGCAGGGTCCGCTCGACCCGTTCGCGCGAGCAGCGGCAGCGCGCGGCCAGGGGCTGGGGGGAGAAGACCCT
Organism: Pseudomonadota bacterium; assembly: GCA_027619995.1. GTDB lineage: Bacteria > Pseudomonadota > Alphaproteobacteria > CADEGL01 > CADEGL01 > JABIRQ01. Next base: position 15,016 of record JAQCGR010000031.1, read on the forward strand.
TACCCCGTCCTCGTGGAACAGGCGGTAGAGCAGCCGGTCGGGCATCAGGTCGGGATCGGTCAACTCGTCATCCGTCACGCTGGCCGCCAGGATTCGCGCGCGATTCCAGGCCTCGACCGAATCCTCCAGCGGTGTCGCCATCGCCGTCGGGGCCGAGCGGTCGCGGCCACCTTCGAGAGGCACGCGTTGGATCATCAGGGCTGCCGAGCGCCAGGCACCATGCCCGTTCAGCCCGCGCCGTTCGGCCGCGACATGAAAGCTGGCGTCGATCTGTTCCGACTGGCGGAAGAAATATCCCGCCATTTCCGAGACTGTCTCGCCCTCCAGAGCAGTGATCGCCTGATAGCGTTCGGTATCGATCCCCTGATCGACGGTGAAGGCTAGATGCCCCTTGCCGAACAGATTCGGAACGGGCGCGGCGAGCGCCTCGGCCTGGGCCGCGATCTCGGTCACCCGCTCCTCGTCGAAGCCGGCATAGGCGCGGAGGTTGCCCTCGCTCGTCATATCCGTGACCAGGGTGCGCACGGGGCCGTCGCCCGCCATCTGAAGGGTGAAGATACCGTCGAACTTGAGCGCGCCGGCCAGCACGGCGGTCAGCGCCATGCATTGCCCCAGCAGGATCGAGACCGGCGCGGGATAGGCGTGCTTGCCCAACACCTCGTCGGCCAAGGGGCCGAGCCGGGCGAGGCGCCCGCGCACCGCGCAGCCCTCGATCTGGAAGGGTTGCAGGATGTCGTCCACCGGCGCGGTCGTATCGTCGGTGCCCGCCATCGCCATCATCAGGCGAGGCACCAGGTGAGGATTCCCTTCTGGGCGTGCAGGCGGTTCTCGGCCTCGTCCCAGACCACGGAATGGGGGCCGTCGATCACGCCGGCCGTCACCTCCTGGCCGCGATGGGCCGGCAGGCAATGCATGAAGATGGCATCCGGCTTGGCCCGGGCCATCAGGGCCTCGTCGACCCGGAAGGGCGTGAAGCGGTCGAGCTGCGCCGCCGTGGCTTCCTGACCCATGGAAACCCAGGTGTCGGTGACGACGCAATCGGCGCCCTCCGCCGCCTCCGCCGCGTCATGGGTGACGCGGACCCGGCCGCCATGTTCGTCGATCCAGGCGATAGCGGCATTGGGCAGGGACTGGTCGGCCGGACAGGCCAGGCGCAGGTCGAGGCCGAAGCGCACCGCGGCATGGACCCAGGACAGGGCGACATTGCTGAGATCGCCGCACCAGGCCACCGCCTGGCCGTCGAGCGTTCCGCGCTTTTCCTCCAGGGTCATGACATCGGCCATGAGCTGGCAGGGATGGGTTCGGTCGGTCAGGCCATTGATCACCGGTACGCCCGACAGTTCCGCCAGTTCGGTCAGCTTCTCATGCATATCCGTGCGCAGAAGGATAGCGTCGACATAGCGCGAAAGCACACGCGCCGTGTCGCCGATCGTCTCGCCCCTGCCAAGTTGCGTGCCCTGTTGTTCGAGCACCACGACAGCGCCGCCGAGCTGGCGCATGCCGACCTCGAAGGATACCCGGGTCCGGGTCGAAGGCTTCTCGAAGATCATGGCGAGGGTCTTGCCCTCAAGCGGCCGGCCGTTGCGCCGGCCGGCCTTGTAGGACCCGCCGATCTCCAGGATGTCGCGAAGAGTGTCCGTTTCCAGCCGATCCAGGTCCAGGAAATGCCGGATGTCACCCATCGCCGCCGCCCAAGGCAGCGCAGGCCCGGTCGATCATCTCCCCGGCCGCGTCGATCTGGGCCCTGTCCACGATCAGGGGCGGGGCCAGACGCGCGACATTGTCGCCCGAGCCGACAGCCAGCAGGCCTTCCTCGCGCAGTTTCGCGATCAGGTCGGTGTTGGTCACCTTGCATTTGAGGCCCAGCATCATGCCCATGCCGCGCACCTCCTCGACCACGCCGGGATGATTGGCGACGACCTGTTCCAGGGTCTTGCGCAGATACCCGGCGGTTTTGTGCACGCGATCGAGGAAGCCCTCCTCCATCAGCAGGTCCATCACGGCATTGCCCACGGCCATGGCGAGCTGATTGCCGCCGAAGGTGGAGCCATGGGCCCCCGCCTTCATGCCCGAGGCCGCCTTTTCCGTGGCCAGAATGGCGCCGACCGGAAAGCCGCCGCCCATGCCCTTGGCCGTGGCCAGGACGTCCGGGGCGATGCCCGACCATTCATGGGCGAAGAGCTTGCCCGTCCGGCCCGAGCCGCATTGCACCTCGTCGAAGAACAGCAGCAGACCGTATTCGTCGCAGATCTCGCGCAGGCCGGTGAGATAGTCCTGGGTGCCGGGGCGGATGCCGCCCTCGCCCTGGACCGGCTCGACCAGAATGCCCGCCACATCGTCGCCGATGGCAGCGCGCATCTCGTTCAGATTGCCAAAGGCGACATGGCTGAAGCCCGGAAGAAGGGGACCGAAACCGTCGGTATGCTTCTTCTGGCCGCCGGCCGTAATCGTCGCCATGGTGCGCCCGTGAAAGGCACCCTCGCAGGCGATGATGCGCGTCTTCTGCGGATTGCCCGCCGCGCTGTGATACTTGCGGATGGTCTTGATGCCGCCTTCGAGAGCTTCCGCGCCCGAATTGCAGAAAAACACCGTGTCCGCGAAGCTCGCCGCGACCAGCCTTTCGGCCAGGCGCTCCTGCTCCGGAATCCGGAAGATGTTGGAGCAATGCCAGACCTTGCCCGCCTGCTCGGTCAGGGCCTTCACCAGATGGGCATTGTTGTGGCCGAACATGGTGACGGCGATGCCGCTGGCGAAATCGAGATATCGTCGCCCGTCGGTGCTGAACAGATAGGCACCTTCGCCCCGCTCGAAAGCGAGGTCGATACGATCATAGACGGGCATCAAAGCAGATATCACGGCGCGCCCCTTTCAGGTCGAACACGTTGGTTAAAACGACAAGTGTCGAAAACCGGCCAATCCGGAAGAATGCGAAGTATTCAAGCTACCAAAACACCTGTCAAGGCGAGGCTCGGCGCGGCTTTGCGCCCGCCGGTGTCCGCGGCCGGAGGCGAAGTCAGCTCTTCAATTTGTAGCCGGTCGCGAACATCCGGTGCGCGATCACTCCGAGGATCAGGTTGAGAGCCAGGGTCACCCCGACCCCGATGGCGGTGGAGCCGTCGGAATGGCCGATGAAACCCGAGCGGAAGCCGTCGATCAGATAAAAGAACGGGTTGAAATGGGCGATCGTGTTCCAGATTCCGGGCAGGCGGTCGATCGAATAGAAGGAGCCCGAGAGGAAGGCCAGCGGCGTGATGACGAAATTGGTCACGGCGGAGATATGGTCGAACTTCTCGGCCCAGATGCCGCCGATCATGCCGGCGAGAGACAGCATCAGGGCCGCGGAGGCGCCGAAATAGAGCGCCGCGGCGGGATCGGGCAGTTCCATCGGCACGAAGAACGCCATCACGATCAGCGTCGAAACCGCCACGATGATGCCCCGGGTCATGCCGGCCAGGGCATAGGCCACCGTCATCTCAACCGCGCTGAGCGGCGGCATCAGGGCATCGACGATATTGCCCTGGATCTTGGAGATCAGGATCGAGGAGGAATTGTTGGCGAAGGAATTCTGCACGATCACCATCATCACCAGCCCCGGCGCCAGGAACTGGCCATAGGGAATGCCGCCCGCGACCTCGATCGAGCGGCCGATGGCCAGGGTGAAGATGGCGAGGAAGAGCAATCCCGTGACCACAGGCGCCATCACGGTCTGGGTGAAGACCTTGAGGAAACGCCGCACTTCCTTGGCGTAGAGGGTCCAGAGGCCGAGCCAATTCACCGGCCCGAATATCCGCGGAGTCGGCGGCGCGGTGCGGCGGCTGGGGGCGGCGGAATTCTGGGCGGTCTGGGCTGGAATCTGGTTCATGGCGCGGGGGCCGGAAGGTAGTCGTGCGCCCTGGCGATGACAAGCCGGGGGCCCCTGGCCCCGTCGCCCCCGTCATGGGACCATCGCGGAATGGAGTCCTCCGACAAAGCTAGGTTCGGCGCGCGCGGTGATAAAAAGGCCAAGAAACGCGAGGGACCGCGCAAGGCCAGCCCTAAGGGATTGGAGAATGCCGCGCTCTTCTACCTGCAGCGCTACGCCAGCAGCGCGGAGAATCTGCGCCGTGTTCTGATGCGGCGGGTCGAGCGCTCGGTCCGAGCCCATGACACGGATCGCGAGGAAGCGGCGGTGTGGGTCGATGAGGTCGTTACCCGCTTCGTCCGCGCGGGCTTGGTCGACGACCGGGCCTATGCCGAGGGTAAGACAGGCAGCCTGCATCGGCGCGGCGCATCCCTGCGCCGCATCCGCGGTGAACTGGCGGCCAAGGGCATCGCCAAGGATCTGGCCGAGGATGCTATCGCGGCCCTGGAGGCGGAGGAAGGAGACCCCGATACG
>JAQCGR010000354.1 GCA_027619995.1 Pseudomonadota bacterium
ATTGGTGCAGCTCGTGATCGCGGCGATGACGACGGCGCCGTCGCGCAGCGCGTAATCCGAGCCGGCGACCGGCGAATCGCGCCGCTCGCCCCGGCCGGACAGGCCCTCGAAATCCTTGCTGAAGGTCACGGCGGCCTTGCTCAGGGCGATCCGGTCCTGGGGCCGCTTGGGCCCCGCCAGGGAAGGTTCGACCGAGCCGAGATCCAGTTCCAGGCTGTCCGTGAAATAGGGATCGGGGCTGTTCGTGTCGCGCCACATGCCCTGGGCCTTTGCATAGGCCTCGACCAGGGCGACCCGCGCCGGATCGCGCCCGGTAAAGGCGAGATAGCGCAGGGTCTCGGAATCGACCGGGAAGATACCGCAGGTAGCGCCGTATTCGGGTGCCATGTTCGAGATCGTCGCCTGATCGGCCAGGGAAAGATGGTCGAGGCCATGGCCGTAAAATTCGACGAATTTGCCGACGACGCCCTTGGCCCGCAGCATCTGGGTCACGGTCAGGACCAGATCGGTCGCCGTCGCACCCTCGGGCAGGGTGCCCGTCATCTTGAAGCCGATCACCTCGGGGATGAGCATGGAGACGGGCTGGCCGAGCATGGCCGCCTCGGCCTCGATACCGCCGACGCCCCAGCCGAGAACCGACAGCCCGTTGATCATCGTCGTGTGGCTGTCCGTGCCGACCAAGGTGTCGGGATAGGCCAGGGTGCGGCCGCCGCGTTCGGCGGTCCATACGACCTGGGCCAGATTCTCCAGATTGACCTGATGGCAGATGCCCGTGCCCGGCGGCACGACCCGGAAGTCGTCGAATGCCTGCTGACCCCAGCGCAGGAACTCGTAGCGTTCCGCGTTGCGCTCGTATTCGCGCGCGACATTCTTGCGGAAGGAATCGGGATCGCCGAAATAATCGACCATGACCGAGTGGTCGATGACCAGATCGACGGGCGAGAGCGGGTTGATCTTCTCGGCATCGCCGCCGAGCGCGACCATGGCCGCGCGCATCGCCGCCAGATCGACCACGGCAGGCACGCCGGTGAAATCCTGCATCAGCACGCGCGCCGGCCGGAAGCCGATCTCGCGATCGGAGCGGCGATCGGTCAGCCAGGCGGCGACCGCCTTGATGTCGTCGAAGCTGACCGACTTGCCGTCCTCATGGCGCAGCAAGTTTTCCAGCAGCACCTTGAGCGAATAGGGCAGGCGCGAAATATCGCCGAGTCCCGCCTCCGCCGCCGCATCCAGGCTGAAGTAATCGTAGTCCTTGCCGTCCACCGTCAGGGTGCGGCGTGTTTTCAGGCTGTCATGGCCCGCTTCGGTCATGGCTGGCTGTCCCGTTTTCGAGGTTCCCGCTTGCGCCCGACTATATGCACCGTCGGCGCGCGGATTTCGAGAGGCTTTCTGGCATTTACTCCAAGGCGGGCCCTGGAATGGCCCTCAAGCGGGTTTTTCCGCCCGGCGCGGCGCCTAGAGACGCACGTATTCGTAATCGAGGGGCTGGGCGTTGACGCCGCGATCGGGCGGCGCGATCCAGCCGGCGATCTTGCCGGGATCCACGACCCGGCGCATCAGGCTCGTGACATAGGCGCGGTCACCCTCGGACGGCAGGAATTCGTCATGTCGGCCGTTCCATTCCGCCGCCGTCATGGCCTTGCCCACCGGATCGAAGTGGAGCCCGGCCCAAGGGCCGATGGTGCGGCGGAACCGCGGGCTGGGCAGGGTGATTTCTGCATCGATGCCGGCGCGCCGCAGCAGGCGGTTCCAGCGCTTCACGCCGATCTCGCAATCCTTGATATAGGCCGAGCGCGTGACCGCGTTCATGGCGTTGCGCAGGGGCACATCTTCGGTTTCCAACCCCTTGCCGTCGGCGGCCGGTCGCTCGACCCCATAGAGGGCATTCGCGCAATCATGGTCCTCGAAGCGGCCCTCGTCCGGCCGGCCCTTGATGCCGTTGGCGAAATAATTCGCCGCATTGGTCGAGATATCGTTGCCGAACAGGTCGAGCGAGGAGGAGAACCAGAAATTGACGTAGCGCTGGAGCAGGGGCAGATCGATCACCCCATGATCGCGTAGCCGCACCGTGTCGTCCGTGCCCAGTTCGGCGATGACCTCGGCGGTGCGCTTAATGATCCGGCCGATCCCGGTATCGCCCACGAACATATGATGGGCCTCCTCGGTCAGCATGAAGCGGCAGGTGCGCGAGAGCGGGTCGAAACCGCTTTCCGCCAGGCTCATCAGCTGGAACTTGCCGTCCCGGTCGGTGAAGAAGGTGAAGCAGAAGAAGCTGAGCCAATCGTCGATCGGCTCGTTGAAAGTGCCCAGGATTCGCGGCTTGTCGGGATCGCCGGAATGGCGCTCCAGCAATTCCTCGGCCTCCTCGCGCCCGTCGCGGCCGAAATGGGCGTGCAGCAGATAGACCATCGCCCAGAGATGCCGGCCCTCCTCGACATTGACCTGGAGCAGGTTGCGCAGGTCGTAGAGCGAGGGGCAGCACAGACCCAACCGGCGCTGCTGCTCGACCGAGGCCGGTTCGGTATCGCCCTGGGTCACGATCAGGCGGCGCAGGGTGGCGCGGTGTTCCCCCGGCACCTCCTGCCAGGCCGGCTCGCCCCGGTGGTCGCCGAAACCGATGCGCCGGTCGGCCACCGGCTCGGCCAGAAAGATGCCCCAGCGATAGTCGGGCATCTTCACCATGCCGTAGCTGGCCCAGCCCTTGGCGTCGACCGAGGTCGCGGTGCGCAGATAGACATCGTTGTCCATGAGGCCCTCGGGCCCGAGCTTGCGCCACCAGGCCTGATATTGCGGCTGCCAGCGCTCCAGCGCCCGCTGCAGGGTCCGGTTGTCGGACAGATCCACGTTGTTGGGGATCTTCTCGGCATAATTGATGCCCATGATTACACCCGTTCCTTGGAATAGCTTGGTCTCGTGCCGCTGCCGTAGAGCTTGAGCGCACCCTCCGGCCCCACCGCGTCGGGGCGCTGGAAGATCCAGTTCTGCCAAGCCGAGAGGCGGGCGAAGATCTTGGTCTCCATCGTCTCCGGCCCGGCGAAGCGGAGATTGGCTTCCATCCCGCTCAACGCGTCGGGCGAGAAGCTCGCCCGCTCCTCGACCGCGATGCGCAGTTCGTCTTCCCAGTCGATATCGTCGGGAATAAAGGTGACGAGGCCCAGCGCCTCCGCCGCCGCCGCGCCGAGGTCGCG
>JAQCGR010000355.1 GCA_027619995.1 Pseudomonadota bacterium
GCGCCGTTGGCGAGCGGGCCGTAGACGATATAGCTGTGGCCGGTGACCCAGCCCACATCGGCCGTGCACCAATAGACCTCGCCGTCGTGATAGTCGAAGACGTATTGGTGGGTCATCGAGGCGAAGACCATGTAGCCGCCGGTCGTGTGCAGCACGCCCTTGGGCTGGCCGGTCGAGCCGGAGGTGTAGAGGATGAAGAGCGGATCCTCCGCGCCCATCTCCGCCGCCGGGCAATCCTCATCCGCGCCCTCGCAGATCTCGTGGTACCAGACGTCGCGCCCGGGTTTCATGGCGATATCGCCGCCGGTCCGGCGGACGACCACGCAATGCTCGACCGAGGGGCAATGGGCCAGCGCCTCGTCGGTATTCGCCTTGAGCGGAATCTTGCGGCCGCCGCGCAGACCCTCATCGGCCGTGATGACGCAGTTGGAATCGCAGTCCCGGATGCGGTTGGCCAGGGAATCGGGCGAGAAGCCGCCGAACACCACCGAATGGACCGCGCCGATCCGCGCCGTGGCCAGCATGGCGACGGCGGCCTCGGGGATCATCGGCATGTAGATCGTGACCCGGTCGCCTTTCTTGACCCCCAGGCCCTTGAGGGCATTGGCGAATTTGCAGACCTCCCGGTGCAGTTCGCGGTAGGTGATGGTCTTGCTGTCGGCTGGGTCGTCGCCCTCCCAAATGATCGCGGTCTGGTCGCCGCGCTTGGCCAGATGCCTGTCCAGGCAATTGGCGGCGGCGTTCAGGGTGCCATCCTCGTACCATTTGATCGAGACGTCGGGCGCGGCGTAGCTGACCGATTTGACCTTGGAATAGGGCTTGATCCAGTCGATGCGCTTGCCCTGCTCGCCCCAGAACGCGTCCGGGTCGCTGACCGAGGCCTCGTACATCTTCATGTATTTGGCTTCGTCGGCCCAGGCGCGTTTGGCCCAATCCTCCGGGACCGGATAGACCTCCTTCAGCATCTCGCCACCCTCCACGCTCGGGCGCGCCGCGCGCGCCGCCATCCTCATCCCCGAATGATGCCAAGTTGCCGGAAGACGGGCAAGGCGAGCCCCGGCAGGGCTGCTATTCGGCCAGCAGGACCATGCCGTCGCGCAGGATCACCTTCACGGCGGTCAGGTCCTTGCCCGCGGGGGGGCCGAAGATGCAATGGCCGTCATCCAGGCGGAACAGCGCGCCATGGGTCGCGCAGACGAAATGCGCGCCGTCCTCGCTGAGGAATTCGTCGGGCCGCCAATCGAGCGGCGTGCCCATATGCGGGCAGGCATTCTCGAAGCAGCGCACGGTGTCGCCGATCCGGTGCAGGAACAGGTTGCGCGGCAGCCCGCCCGGCCCCTCGGCTTCGATCCCCTTGGTGCCGCCCTCGGGGATAACCGCCAGGCGGCAAAGTGCGGCGGGCTTCAAGGCTTGGTGCCGGCCATCCCGCAGATGATCTTCCACTGCTCGGCGGTGACCGGGCAGACGGAGAGGCGCGACTGGCGCACCAGGGCCATCTCGGACAGGCGCGGATCGCCCTTGATCTGCTGCAGGGTCACGGGTTCCTTGACCGGGCGGAGGGCTTTCACATCGACCATGCCGAAGCGGCCGCTTTCGTCCGACGGATCGGGATAATATTCCTTCACCACCTCGACGATGCCGACGATCCGGCGCTCGTTCACCGAATGATAGAAGAAGGCCTGATCGCCCTTCTTCATGGCCTTCATGTTGTTCGAGGCCTGGTAGTTCCGCACCCCGTCCCAGAAGGTCACCTTGTCGCGCAGCTGGTCCTCCCAGGACCAGGTGCCGGGTTCCGTCTTGATCAACCAATAGGCCATTGCCGTCTCCGCGCCGTTCACCAGTTCGGGCGCGACGGTAGCCCAAGGCGCGGGGGCGACGCCACCCGGGGTCTGCGTCGAGCGGCGGTGCGCTCGTCGGTCGCTAGTGGAGCCCCGCCCTTCGAGACGGCCCTGCGGGCCTCCTCAGGGTGAGGCTCCTAAGGCGAAGGTCGCGCATCATCCTCTCTCTCCTCATCCTGAGGAGCGCGCACAGCGTACGTCTCGAAGGGTGATTGGCACGAAATGGCGATCCGGCGAAGAAGAGCTAGCCGCGCGCCCAGGGCGCTTCGGCGGCGGCGGGGCGGGCGAGCAGGGCGCGAATCGTCCCGTCGATATCGGCGCCCTCGTTGACGATGGCATTGACCGCCTCGGCGATGGGCATTTCGACGCCCAGCTTGGCGGCGCGGGCCAGGACGCTGGCCGCCGTCCACATCCCCTCGGCAACGGAATTGCGCTCTTCCATTATATCGGCCAGGGCGCGGCCCTCGCCCAGTTCGAAGCCGAGCGAGCGGTTGCGCGACTGCGCCCCCATGCAGGTCAGGGCCAGGTCGCCGAATCCGGCCAAACCCATCATCGTCTCCGGCCGGGCGCCGAGGGCCAGGGCGAAGCCGGTCATCTCGCTCGCCCCCCTCGTCAGCAGGGCGGCGCGCGCGTTGTCGCCCATGCGCCGCCCGTCGGAGATGCCGCAGGCGATGGCGATGACATTCTTGAGCGCGCCGCCGACCTGCGCGCCGATCGGATCGTCCGACTGGTAGATGCGGAAATAAGGATCGTGCAGGGCCTCCACGATGGCGCGGCCCGTCCCGGCATCCGCGCAGGCCAGGGTCAGGGCCGTCGGCAACCCGCGGGCGACCTCGGCAGCGAAGCTCGGGCCCGACAGCACGGCCGCCGACCGGCCGGGCAGGGACTCGGCCAGGGCTTCGCTCATCAGGGCGCCGCTGCCCTGTTCGATGCCCTTGGCGCAGATCACGGCCGGGATGCCCTTCGCCATGGACGCCGCCAGATCGGCGGCGGTGGCGCGCAGATGCTGGGCCGGCACGACCAGCAGCAGCAGGTCGCGATCCGCCGCCTCGGCCAGATCGCCGGTCGCGCGGATCGCCGGATCGAGATCGACCCCGGGCAGAAACATGGGATTGGCATGGCGGTCGTTGATCGCCTCGACCACCGCGCTTTCGCGCGCCCAGAGCAGCACGTCGCGCCCCGCGCGCCGGGCCGCCGCGGCCAGGGCGGTGCCCCAGGCCCCGCCGCCGATGATGCCGATTCGTTGCATGGCCGAAGTCTAGCGCGCCCCGGCCGGCCTGTCCGCCGGCGATGCGCCGGACTGTTCCGCATATCGCGCCGCGGACCGGTCCAGGGCGGCGGGGCCGCGT
>JAQCGR010000356.1 GCA_027619995.1 Pseudomonadota bacterium
CCACAGAATGCCAAAACTACTTCGCCGCAGCCGGATATGACCAAGAGTGATCGGAAAATGCTCTAGCGCTTCGCCGCCGGATCGTTGTCGTTCGCTTCGCGCTTCAGGCGGCGGATGATCGATTTGCGGTAGTCCGGATCCCAGACGACCCTGTTGATATCGATCTCGCCATCCTCGGGATCGCCGGACCGGGGGCCGTGTCCGGGCGGAGGGCGTTTCATGCACATAAGTCTCGCCTGCCTTTGCCGTTTCGTGGCAAAGACAGGGTCGCGGCAGAAGCAGGCCGTGGCGGGGCGCAATTGAGGCGGGATTCGGGCGCGTTACTCCGCTGCCTGCCGCCCGGCCGCGTAGTTCAGGGCCTGATCGAGGTCGCGGATGATGTCTTCGACCGTCTCGATGCCGATCGACAGACGGACGACATCGTCGCCCGCGCCCGAGGCCGCGCGTGCGTCCGGCTCGAGTTGGCGATGGGTCGTCGAGGCCGGGTGGATGATCAGGCTGCGCGTGTCGCCGATATTGGCGAGATGGCTGAACAGCTGGCAGGCCTCGACCATCTTGATGCCGGCCTCGTAGCCGCCCTTGACGCCGAAGGTGAAGAGCGCGCCCGGGCCCTTGGGGAAATATTTCTTGGCGAGCGCGTTGTACGGGTTGTCGGGCAGGCCGGCATAGGAGACCCAGGCGACCGCCGGATGCTTGGACAGGAATTCGGCGACGATCTGGGCGTTCTCGATATGGCGCTGCATTCGCAGGGCCAGGGTTTCGATGCCGTTCAGGGTGAGGAAGGCGTTCATCGGGGCCATGGATGCGCCCAGGTCGCGCAAGCCAACGGCATGACCCTTCATGGTGAAGGCCATATCGCCGAAGGTCTCGGCGAAGACCAGGCCGTGATAGGCGGGATCGGGCTGGGCCATGGCCGGAAATTTATCGTTTTGAGCCCAGTCGAAATTTCCGGAATCGACCACCGCGCCGCCAATCGAGGTGCCGTTGCCCGACAGGTATTTGGTGGTCGAGTGGATGGCGATATCGGCGCCCCAGTCGAAGGGCTTGTTGAGATAGGGGGTGGCGAGAGTCGAATCGACGATCAGAGGAATGCCCGCCTTATGGGCGATCTCGGCGACCGGCTCGACATCGACGATGATACCGCCGGGATTGGCCAGGGTCTCGATGAAGATTGCCTTGGTCTTTGGGCCGATGGCGGCCTTGAAATTCTTGGGGTCGTTCGGGTCGACGAAATTGCAAGTCCAGCCGAAGCGTTTGAAGGTCTGGCCGAACTGGGTCATCGAGCCGCCATAGAGGTTGCGCGAAGCGACGAAATCGTCGCCCACATCCATCAGCGCGCTCATGGCGAGCATCTGGGCGGCATGGCCCGAGGCGGTGCAGGTCGTTCCGCGCCCGCCTTCGAGGGCGGCGAGGCGCTCCTCCAACACCGCGACCGTCGGGTTGGTCAGGCGCGAATAGATATAGCCGTAGGTCTGCAGGTTGAAGAGCGAGGCGGCGTGGTCGGCATCGTCGAAGACGAAGGAGGTTGTCTGATAGATCGGCGTCTGGCGCGCGCCGGTCGCCGGATCCGGTGACGCGCCCGCGTGGATCGACAAGGTGTCGAAACCATAGCCGAAGCCGAAGCCTTCGCCCGCCGCGCCGTTTCCGTTCTTGCCGTTATCGTTGTCGCTCATCTCAACCTGCCAATCTGCGTCGTTTGCTGGAAATCACACCGGAATTCATGCCGCTCCACCCCAATTCGCCGTGGAGGCGGCCGTATTCGATCTTGGGGCAGCGATTCATGATCACGGTCAGGCCCTCGGCCTCGGCCCGCGCCGCCGCTTCATCGTTGCGCACGGTCAGCTGCATCCAGATCACCGAGATGCCCTTCTCCGGCGCCAGGGCGATGGCCTCGTCCGTGATCGCGCCCGCCGCCTCGGAATTGCGGAAGATATCGACCATGTCGAAGCGGTCCGGAATCTCGGCGAGGGAGGCATAGACCTTCTCGCCCAGGACCTCCTGGCCGGCGTCGCGCGGGTTGACCGGAATGACGCGATAGCGCTTGGTCTGGAGATACTTCATGACGAAATAGCTCGGCCGGTTCCAGTTGGAACTGGCGCCGACCATGGCGACGGTCTTGACCCGGGACAGGACATCCCGGATCAGCTTATCGGGGTAGCGGTCGTGGGCCGTGGTTTCATGAGTCATGAGGGCGGCCTATTCGTCGCGCCAGACGGGCTTGCGCTTCTCGATGAAGGCGTCGATTCCCTCGGCCGCGTCGGCGAACATCATGTTGTCGGCCATCGAGCAGCCGGCCAGGGCATAGGCATCGTCCAGCCCCAGTTCCATCTGGCGATAGAAGGTGTCCTTGCCATGGGCGATGGCAGGCCAGGATTTGGCGGCGATGGCACGGGCCAGGTCGGCGACGGCCTCGTCCAGCTCGTCATCCTCGACCGCACGGTTGACGAGGCCGATTTCGGCCGCCCGGTCGGCATCGACGAAGGCGCCGGTCAGCAGCAATTCGAGGGCGTGCTTGCGGTGCATGGCCCGGCCGACGGCGACGCCCGGCGTGGTGCAGAACAACCCGGCATTGATGCCCGAGGTCCCGAAACGGGCCGAACGGGAGGCGACGGCCAGATCGCAACTGGCGACGAGCTGGCAGCCCGCCGCTGTGGCCAGGCCGTGGACTCGCGCGATCACCGGCTGGGGCAGGCGGGTGATGCTCGTCATCATGCGGCTGCAGGTCTCGAACAAGGTGCCGTAATATTGACGGCCGGGCTTGGCGCGCATTTCCTTGAGGTCATGCCCCGCGCAGAAGGCCTTGCCCTCGGCCGCGATCACGACGACCCGGACCGTGCGATCCTCGAGAATCTCGTCGAGCGTGGCCTGGAGGACGGCGAGGAGGGCCTCGGACAGGGCATTGTATTGGGCGGGACGGTTGAGGGTCAGGGTGGCGATCCCGTCGCGGTCGTCGCGCAGCAGGACGGGTGCCGTTGCCTCGGCTGACGCTTCATTCGTTCTCGCGCTCATCCCCCGGACCCTTCGCAGTTGCGAAACCGTTGCCCGAAATCTCTGTCTTTCAGTCCCCGAAAGCAAGGGGGCGGGGTGGCGGGGTTGGGGCAAACTTAATCCGGGATTCCCCATGTGGGCCCCTCCCACACGGTTGATCGTGACCCTGGATCGTTCGGCG
>JAQCGR010000357.1 GCA_027619995.1 Pseudomonadota bacterium
GGATATTGGACAGATGGACCTCCACGACCGGCAAGCCGCTGGCCTGCAGGGCGTCGAGGATCGCGATCGAGGTATGGGTATAGGCCGCCGGATTGATGACGATGCCCGCCGCCGCGCGCGCGTCCTGAATCCAGCCGACCAACTCGCCCTCGCCGTTGGACTGGCGGAAATCGAGCCCCAGACCCAGAGCCTCCGCCCGCGTCGTGCAGGCAGCCTGGATATCGGCCAGGGTCTCGCGGCCATAAACCTCGGGCTCGCGCGTGCCGAGCATATTGAGGTTGGGGCCGTTGAGGACGAGAACGGTTGGTGAATCGGTCACGCCTTGGACCTTTTTTGACGCATTCGCATGGACCGGAGGGGTACACCAGACAGGCGGGTCGGCGCAATCTTCGCCTTTCGCTCCCTTCCAGCTGTGGCGCATAGTAATAGCTCCAGGAAGGGGCCCGCGGCCCCTCGGGGAGGGGGAATGCGCGAAAGTCTGGTCGGTCCGGTGGCGGAAGATCTGGTGCGTGCCTATGAGGCGGACGGCGTCGTCTGCCTGCGCGGCGTCTTCGGGCGCGAATGGATCGACCTGCTGCGCGCGGGTTTCGACCGGGTCGCGGTCGACAAGGGTCCGGACGCTGCCGATCACACCCCGGAAGAGGGGGCCGGGCGTTTCTTCACCGATATCGATCTTGCTCGCCGCGATACGGGGTTCGCGCGTTTCGTCCATGGCGCACCGGCGGGGCCGATCCTCGCGGCGCTGATGCGGTCGAAGCGGGTGAATTTCTTCTTCGACACGGTCTGGGCGAAGGGGCCGGGGGTCGCCAAGCGCACCAACTGGCATCAGGACCAACCTTATTTCACGATCGCGGGATCGCAGAACTGCACCCTCTGGCTGCCTTTGGATCCCGCGCCGGCTGGCGTAGCCCTGGAATTCGTGCGCGGTTCGCACCGCTGGGGTCGTTGGTTCGATCCGCTGCGCACGACCGATGCCCGGCCCTTCTTCCGTGACAGCCCCTATGAGCCGATTCCCGATATCGAGGGCGATCGCGCCGGCTATGACATCATGAGTTGGGATATGGCGCCGGGCGACTGCGTCGTCTTCCATGGCCTGACCCTGCACGGCGCGGGCGGCAACCCCCAGGCCGAGACTTGGCGTCGGGCCTATTCGAGCAACTGGCTGGGCGACGATATGGTCTTCGCCGGCCGGCCGGGCGAGACTAGGCCGGCCTTCGACGATTGCGGTTTGGCGGATGGCGATCCGATGGACAGCGCATTTTTTCCCCGCGTCTGGCCTCGCCCGGACAATGAACTGGAGGAAAGGCAATGAGCACGCCGAAGAGCAGGAAACCGTCTCGAGGAAAGCCCCAAAAGGCTCTGGGTCATTTTGCCCAATTCTCGAAGGCCGAGTTCGAGCAGCGCATCGAGCGCGCGCGAAAGGTGATGACGCGGGAGAAGATCGATGGGCTGCTGGTCTCCTCGGAGGTCCATCTGGAATACCTCTCGGGCTTCCGGTCGGTTTTCCCGTGGAACAGCCCGTCCCGCCCTTGGTATTTCTTCCTGCCGCGGGTCGGCGACGCGGTCGCGGTGATCCCGGAATTCGGCGCAACCGGCTGGGTCCGGAGTTCCTGGTGCAAATCCCTGGCGACTTGGCCCTCGCCCCGGCCGCAGGATGAGGGCATCACCCTGCTGGCCGGTCTGATCAAAGGCGTGAAGCGCCGCTACGGGCGTTTCGGGGTCGAACTGGGGCCGGAATCCCGCATCGGCATGCCGGTCGGCGACCTGTTGCGCCTGCGCGACGCGATTCGCCCGATCGAGATGGCGGATTGCGTGGGCGTGCTGCGTGAGTTGCGTCTGATCAAGAGCCCGGCCGAGGTCGCGCGCATCCGCTTCCTCTGCCAGGCCGCCTGCGACGCCTTCGATGCCCTACCCGGGAAAATCGGCGCGGGCGATACCGAGCGCGATGCGATGCGCGCCTTCCAGTTCGAAGTGATGGCCCGCGGCGTCGACAAGGCACCCTTCATCATGCCGCGGTCGGGCGTGGATGGGGTCGACGCCCTGGTTGCCGGCCCGGTCGCCGACAAGCGCCTGAGGAAAGGCGAGATCCTCTATATGGATCAAGGCAGCAAGCACGAGGGCTATTTCTGCGACTTCAACCGGAACTTCACGGTCGGCAAGGCGACGGACAAGGTCAGACGCGCCATGGCCCTGCTCTACGATTCGACCACGGCCGGGATCAAGGCTGCCCGGCCCGGCGCGACGGCCGAGGACTTGTTCCATGCCCAGGCCAAGGTATTGACGGATGCGGGCATCGTGCTGGGCGATATCGGTCGCTTCGGCCATGGCCTCGGCAAGAACCTGACCGAGCCGCCGTCCAATATGCCCGGCGACAGGACCAGACTGGTGCCGGGCATGGTCATGACGATCGAGCCGAGCCTGATGATGGGCGGAGACAGGATTCTGGTGCGCGAGGAAAACCTCGTCATCACCGAGGACGGCCACCGGATGCTGACCCGGCGCGAACCGCGCGAAGTGGCCGAATTGCCGGCCTGACCCGCGCGATGGCGACGGGCGCCCATCAGGATGCCTGCTTCGCCCGATCGCGTGCCGCCATCGCGGGGATCAGATCGGCAGGGGAAATGAGGACGTCGAATTCCTTGCACCAGATGACGACACTGGAATAGCGCGTTGGGTCGGTCCCGGGCGGTACCGCATAGACCTGGCTGCCTCGAAAATTGCGTAGCCGGCCGAGATCGACCTTCTCTGCATCGAGAAAGGCGCGGCGCGAGCGCACCATGCCGTCGGCGACCAGGTAGACATGGAAGCGTGGGCCGGGGCCAACCTCGAAATTCTCATGGAGGAACACGACCGATCCTGCATCCTCTTCGGCAAAGACCGTTACGTTGCCGGTGCCGGTATGAACCGGGTCGTTGGGGTCGGGCTGGATGAAACTGCCCTGGGCCAATTCGGTGCGCTCCTGGGCCGGAGCGAGCGCCTCCACGGCGACATCGTTCAGGAACCAGAAGGGGTAGATGAAGATGCCGGCGCTGAAGCCAGCGACGGCGCCGCCGAGGGCGCCGAGGAAAAGAAAGAGAATGATGCGTTTCATGGCGATGGTCTCCGAATGGGCGGAAGACGAACGCCTCCGCGCGCATGATTCGCGGCGCGGAGGCGCCTGCG
>JAQCGR010000358.1 GCA_027619995.1 Pseudomonadota bacterium
GCCCTGGTCCCCCGGTGACCGGCGTTTCGCCGGGATCGTCGTGACGAACTATCTCTGGCGGCCCTCGCTCGCGGCCTTGCCGGGCTGGTTGCGCCCGGACGGCGTGCTGATCTACGAAACCTTCGCCCTGGGCAACGAGCGTTTCGGCCGGCCGCGAAATCCGGATTTCCTGCTGCGCCCCGGTGAGTTGATCGAGGCCTTCGCACCATTGCTGCGGATCGTCGCCTACGAAGATGGCGAAATCGCCGCACCGCGGTCGGCGGTCGTCCAGCGAATCTGCGCCGCCGCCGGGCCCGGCCCGCTTATTCTGCCGCCGCCGTGATGCGGGCTGGAAAAGACGCCCGAGCCGACCCAGATTGAACGGCGGGGACGACATGATTTCGACGTCCGACGAGCGGGCGCGCCAAACCGGAAACACCGGCAAAACCGAAGGAGAATTGTCATGGCATTGCGTATCGGCGATATCGTACCGGACTTCCAGGCCGACACCTCGGAAGGTTCCATCAACTTTCACAACTGGATCGGCGATAGCTGGGCGATCCTGTTCTCGCATCCCAAGGATTTCACCCCGGTCTGCACCACCGAGCTCGGTTATATCGCGAACAACAAAGCTGCCTTCGACAAGCGCAACGTCAAGGTAATCGGCCTGAGCGTCGATTCGGTTAAGGACCACAAGGCCTGGGCCAAGGACATCGCCGAGACCCAGGGCACGGCGCCGAACTATCCGCTGATCGGCGATGCGGACCTCAAGGTCGCGAAACTCTTCGACATGCTGCCGGCCAAGGCGGGCGGCACCGCGAAGGAGCGCACGCCGGCCGACAACCTGACCGTCCGCAGCGTCTTCCTCATCGGGCCCGACAAGGCGGTCAAGATGATCCTGACCTATCCGATGACGACGGGCCGGAATTTCGACGAGATCCTGCGGGTCGTCGATTCCCTGCAGCTCTTCGCCAAGCATTCGGCAGCGACGCCGGTGAATTGGAAGCCGGGCGGCGACGTGATCATTCCACCGTCGATTTCCGACGCCGACGCCAAGAGCAAATTCCCCAAGGGCTGGAAAACCCTGAAGCCCTATCTGCGCGTGACTCCGGACCCGAGCGTCTGAGGAAACCCCGTCCCGGACCCGATATCCGGGCAATTTGTTGCAGCCGGCGCGTCCCCCTGGGGCGCGCCGGTATTTTTTGCGCCCCATCCAGCGGTATTAGAATCGCTTATGCCTGGGCAAGAAAGCGGCACTTGAACGTGTCGCCTCCCTGCGGCCCACTGTCCCCAGACGCATCTGCCACTGGAGGCCCGAGATGGCGACGACGCCCAATCTGCCGAATTCCCCCGTCGCGCGGGACATCGCCTTTGCCCTGCACCCCTATACCAACCTGCGCAAGCACCAGGCGGAAGGTTCCCTCATCATCCGCGAGGGCAAGGGCATCCATGTCTATGACGAGGGCGGTACCGAATATATCGAGGCCGTCGCGGGGCTGTGGAGCGCCTCTCTCGGCTTCGGCGGCGAGGAGCGGCTGGTCGAGGCCGCGGCGAAGGCGATGCGCAAGCTGCCCTTCTACCACCAGTTCGGCGCCAAGGCGCATGAGCCGGGCATCGACCTCGCGGAACGCCTGATCGAACTGGCGCCGGTGCCCATGTCCAAGGTGTTCTTCACCAATTCGGGCTCCGAAGCCAACGACACCGCGGTCAAGATCGTCTGGTATTTCAACAACGCCCTGGGCCGGCCCGAAAAGAAGAAGATCATCGCCCGAACCAAGGGCTATCACGGCGTGACCGTGGCGGCCGCCAGCCTCACCGGCCTGCCCCATCTGCACAAGCATTTCGACCTGCCGATCGCCAATATCCTGCACACCTCCTGCCCGCATCACTACCGCTTCGCCAAAGCGGGCGAGAGCGAGGAGGAATTCTCGACCCGGCTGGCCGCGGACCTCGAGAAGCTGATCCTGGACGAGGGGCCCGAAACGGTCGCCGCCTTCATCGCCGAGCCGGTGATGGGCGCCGGGGGCGCGGTGCCGCCGCCCGCGACCTATTTCGAGAAGATCCAGGCGGTACTGAAGAAATACGACGTGCTGTTCATCGCCGACGAAGTGATCTGCGGCTTCATGCGCACGGGCAATTACTGGGGCAGCCAGACCTACGACCTGAAGCCGGACATGATCGTCTGCGCCAAGGCCCTCTCGGCCTCCTATCTGCCGATCGCCGCCATCATGCTGAACGAAAAGGTCTTCCAGGGCCTCATCCAGGGCTCCGACGATGTTGGCATGTTCGCCCACGGCTATACCTATTCAGGCCATCCCGTGGCCTGCGCCGTCGCGCTTGAGACCCTTCAGATCTACGACGACCGGGATATCCTGAGCCATGTCCGGGCCATGGCCCCGACCATGCTGGGCCGGATGCACGGCTTCGCGGACCATCCCCTGGTCGGCGAGGTACGCGGCGTCGGTATGGTCGGCGCAATCGAACTGGTCAAGGACAAGGAGACGAAGGAAGCCTTCGATCCCAAGCTGGCGGTCGGCGCCTATCTCAACGCAAGGGCCCAGGCGCGCGGGCTGATCCTGCGACCGCTAGGCGATTCCATCGCCTTCTCGCCGCCCCTGGTGATCGACGAGGCGAATCTGAACACGATCTTCGACCGCTTCGGCGCGGCGCTCGACGAAACTCACGCCTGGCTGTCCGAGGAAGGTGTTGTCTGAGCGCCGGCCTCGGCCAGCAGCCATTCGGTGAAGGCGGCGACCGCCGGATGTGTCACGGCGCGCCGGGGATAGATGAGATGATAGGCGAAGGGCGAAGGCAGGCCGAGCGCGAAGGGCCGGACCAGGCGTCCGGCGGCCAAGTCGTCGACCGCCAGGGCGCCGCGCGCCAGGCCGATGCCCAACCCGTCCACCGCCGCCTCGATCATCATGCTCGCATCGTCGAAGACCGGGCCGCGCAGCCGCTCCAGTTCCGCGACCCCGGCCGCCGCCAGCCAGACCGACCAGAGATCGTGGGTCACCGAGCGCAGCAGGCTGTGGCGCGCCAGGTCGAGCGGCTCCGCGATCGGCGGATCGCCTTCAGCCAGGGCCGGGGCGCAGACCGGAAACACTTCCTCCTCCAGGAACCGGTGACAGGCGAAGCCTTCCGGCGGCGTCTCGCACCACAGGATC
>JAQCGR010000359.1 GCA_027619995.1 Pseudomonadota bacterium
CGTTGCGCAGCCGCAAGGGCATCAACGTGCCGGGCATTGCCTTTCACACCCCGCTGGTGACCGATCGCGACCGCGAAATGATCGAGTTCGCGCGCGCCAACGAAGTCGACTTCGTTGGCATCAGCTTCGTGGAATCGGCGGAACATGTCGAAGCGATCCGTGCCCAGATCGACGCAACGGTGCCGCGAATCGTGTCGAAGATCGAGAACCGGCGCGGCGTCGAAAACATGGCGGCGGTGATCGCTGCGACCGATGCGGTAATGATCGACCGGGGCGATCTCTCGGTCGAAACGACCTACGAGACCGTGTCGCTCTATCAGAAGCAGATTCTCGAATTCGCGGCGGCGGCGGACAAGCCAGTCATCGTGGCGACCGAGATGCTGCATTCGATGATCGAACATGCCCATCCGACCAAAGCCGAGATCAGCGACATCACGAACGCTGTGCTCGACCGCTGCGCGGCAACGATGCTATCGGGCGAGACGGCAATCGGCGCCCATGCAGTTGGTGCGGTTTCGGTCATGCGCAAGATCGCCGACGCCGCAATCCAATATCAGGAAGAACGCGAAAAAGCGTCCCAGCCCCTCCGCGCCGACGGCGCGCCGGTACCCGAGGTGGTCGGCCAGGCGATCGCATTGATCTGCCGAAATCTGCCGATCACGAAGATTGTTGTCGTGACCCGTTCGGGCTATGCGGCACGAACGGTGGCGGCGGGCCGCCCCTACCAGCCGATTATCGCGGTGACGGATGACCCGCGTGTCGTGCGCAGTTTCGCGATCTATCCGGGCACCCGCGGCGTGTTGGTCGACGTTCCGTTCTCCAAGACCAGCACCGATCACATTGTCACCTGCCTTGAGCAGTTGTGGCACAAGGCGGAATTGGTCGAGGACGACATGATCCTTGTGACCGCAGTCGGGTATCCGCGCTCCGGAAACCGGATGAATCTAATTCAGACCCACCGGGTATCCGACCTCATCGAAACACTCGGCTGGCGCCGTTAGGCGACGGTCGGAGTGACTCTTCGGCATGTTCTGCTCGCCGCGAAGCTCGCGGTCTCCGCCGGGCTCGTCTGGTGGCTGGTCGATCATGTCGATATCGGTCCGCTCGCCGCGCGCTTCGCGCGTCTCGATTCCGGCTGGGCCGGCCTCGCCGTGCTCGCCCTGCTCGCCCAGTTCCTGGTCGCCGCCCTGCGCTGGCGTCTGGTGACGGCGGCCATCGGCGCGCCGCTTTCCGTGCGCTCCGCCCTACGCTTCTTCATGATCGGCGCCTTCTTCAATCAGACCCTGCCGTCCAGCATTGGGGGCGATGCTTTTCGCGTCTGGTACGCCCATCGCGACGGGCGTGGGTTGAGTGAAGCTTTCTCGGGCGTTTTCGTCGACCGCCTCTCGGCGCTGTTCGTCATTGTCCTGGTGATGGTGGCCAGCCTGCCATGGCTCTTCGCCCTGCTGACCGATCCGGTGGCGCGCTGGAGCATGGCCGTCGTGATGGTCGGCGGGTCGGCCGCTTTCGCCGCGCTATTTGCTCTGCCCCTGTCGTCCTTCGGGATCTTCGAGCGCTGGGCCGCGACCCGGCTGATCGTGATCGTGGTGCGGGATGCCCGGCGCGCCCTGATCGGCCGCCAGGTCGGGCTGGCGGTCGGCGCGGCGTCGCTGGTGCTTCTCGTGCTCAGCGCCCTGGTTCTCTATCTCGCCGGCCGGGCCATCGGCGTCGATCTCGGTCTGGTCCATTGCCTGCTGCTGATGCCGCCGATCGTCGCGATCTCCGTCCTGCCGATCTCCCTCGCCGGCTGGGGCCTGCGCGAAGGCGCCGCCGTGGTCGGCTTCGGCTTCGCCGGGATCGCCCAGGCCGACGCGCTCGCCGCCTCGCTCCTGTTCGGCCTGTTGCTCGCCGCGGTCAGCTTGCCGGGCGGAGTCCTTTGGCTTATGAGTGGCCGCCGCATCCGGCCGGACGAGCAGACACGAGGATCCTCGCCATGACCGAGGCCGCCCCATTTCCGCGCGAAGGGACCCAGGCGGAAGGCCTGTCGGAACGCAAGCGCGCGATCCGCGACCTCTATGACCGCCTGGCGCCCGAGCGCCCGCATTGGCGCGCGCGCAATGTCTTCTTTCACGAAGAGGACGAGGCCTATCTCCGCTTCCTCGTGCCCGAGGGGCAGCGGGTGCTCGATCTCGGTTGCGGCATCGGCGACACCTTGGCCGCCTTGCGGCCCTCGGTCGGTGTCGGGGTCGATCTGTCCGAACGGACCGTCGCCCTCGCGCGCGATCGCCATCCCTCGCTTGAGTTCCGGACCGGCGATATCGAGGACCCGGCGGTCCTCGACGGGCTCAAGGGCCCCTTCGACGTTATTCTGCTGTCCGACACGATCGGCGTCCTGGAAGACGTGGAGGAGGCGTTCCGCCGCCTGCACGGCCTATGCGATCGGGACACGCGGATCGTCGTCGCCTATCACTCGCGCCTCTGGGAACCGCTGCTGCGGCTGGTCGAGGCGGTCGGCCTCAAGAGCCCGTCGCCGCCCGAGAACTATCTCCGCCTCGACGATATTTCCTGTCTCCTCCAACTCGCCGATTTCGAGATCATCAAGCGCGAATGGCGCCAGCTCCTGCCCAAGCGCGTGTTCGGGCTGGGCGTGCTGGTCAACCGCTTCGTCGCCACCCTGCCGCTGATTCGCGGGCTCTGCCTGCGCGACTATGTCGTCGCGCGCTCGAATCGCCATGCCGGTTACGACAAGCCGCTCTCGGCCACGGTGGTCGTGCCGGCGCGCAACGAGAAGGGCAATATCGAGCCGCTCGTCCGGCGCCTTCCGCAGTTCTGTCCCGATATCGAGATCCTCTTCGTCGAGGGCCACAGCCAGGACGGCACCCTGGAGGAGATGGAGCGGGTGGCCGCCGCCTATCCCGATCGCGACATCAAGGTCATGGTCCAGGACGGGCGCGGCAAGGGCGACGCCGTGCGCAAGGCGTTCGACGCGGCGCGCGGCGAGGTGCTGATGATCCTCGATGCCGACATGACCGTGCCGCCCGAGCAGATGCCCAAATTCTACCATGCGCTTCAGGCCGGGAAGGGCGAATACATCAACGGCACGCGGCTGGTCTATCCGATGGAGGACCAGGCCATGCGCTTCCTGAATCTCCTGGCCAACCA
>JAQCGR010000032.1 GCA_027619995.1 Pseudomonadota bacterium
GAGCCTCTATCCCACCTCGTCCAACCCGAGGTCGCGATCATCACGACCGTCGCGGCCGTGCATCTCGAACA
This sequence comes from Pseudomonadota bacterium, assembly GCA_027619995.1. Lineage (GTDB taxonomy): Bacteria > Pseudomonadota > Alphaproteobacteria > CADEGL01 > CADEGL01 > JABIRQ01. The sequence goes on from JAQCGR010000032.1 coordinate 72, forward strand.
TTTCGAATCGACCTTCGACATCGCGGACGCCAAGGCGGAGATCTTCGCCGGCATGTCTGGCGGCGCAGCCGTTCTGAACCGCGACAATCCCTATTTTCCCCTGCTCGTCGCGGCGGCCCAGGCTGCCGGCGTGGACCGGGTGATCAGTTTCGGCGCCCATCCCGAGGCCCTGGCCCGGCTGGTGGACTGCGAGTCGGATGCGGGCGGCAGCACGGTCTGGGCGCGGATCGAGGGGCGCGATCTGCGCTACCGCGTGTCGGTGCCGGGGCGCCATTGGGTGGTCAATTCCTTGGCCGTCCTGGCGGCCGTCGTGGGACTGGGAGCGGATCTCGAAGCAGCCACCGCCGTCCTCGCGACGATCGAGGCGCCGGCCGGCCGCGGCCGGCGGATCGTCGTCGAGATTCCGGGCGGGACGATCGACCTGATCGACGAAAGCTACAACGCCAGCCCTGCCTCGATGCGGGCCGCGATCGAAACCCTGTCCGCCATCGGACCGAACCGGAGCGGCCGGCGGATCGTCGTTTTCGGCGACATGCTCGAACTGGGCGAGTCCTCCGCCGCCCTCCATCTCTCGCTTGCCGAGCCGATCCTGCATGGCGGCGTCGACATGGTCTTCACCTGCGGCAGCGCATCCGCCCCCCTGCAGAACTCCCTGCCCAAGAGGCTGCGCGGCGGCCATGCCGCGACCGCCGCGGAACTGGCGCCTCTGGTCTGCGCCGTGCTGGAACCCGGCGACCTGGTGATGATCAAGGGTTCGCGCGGCCTCCGGACCGACATCGTGGTCGACGCAATTCTTTCCCTCGGCGCCCATCCGCGCGCCGCAGTCAACGATCACTGAGGCCGGCGATGCTGTTCAACCTTCTGGCCCCGCTCGCCGAAGAAATGCCGGTCTTCAATCTGTTCCGCTATCTGACCTTCAGGACCGGTGGAGCCATCGCCACCTCCATGGCGCTCAGCTTCCTGCTCGGCCCCGTCGTGATCGCCTGGCTGCGCAGCAAACAGGCCAATGGCCAACCGATCCGCACTGACGGCCCGGAAAGCCATGTCCTGAGCAAGCAGGGCACGCCGACAATGGGCGGCGTCCTGATCCTGATCGCGATGGTGGTTTCGACCCTGCTCTGGGCGAAACTGGACAATCCCTATGTCTGGATCGTCCTGCTCGTGACCCTGGGCTTCGGCGCGGTCGGTTTCGGCGACGACTATCTGAAACTGACCCGGCGCAGCAGCAAGGGCCTGCCGGGGCGCATCAAGCTGGTCGCGGAAGTGACGATCGCGGCGACCATGGGCTATTGGCTCATGACGATCTCCAGCGCGCCGCTCGACACGGGCCTCGCTGTGCCCTTCCTGAAAGAGGTCCTGCTGAACCTCGGCTGGTTCTTCCTGCCCTTCGCGGTTCTCGTCATTGTCGGGGCGTCGAACGCGGTCAACCTGACCGACGGGCTCGACGGGCTGGCGATCGTCCCCGTGATGATCGCGGCCACCGTTTTCGCGCTGATCGCCTATTTGGTCGGCAACTCGGTCTTTTCAAACTACCTGCAGCTCCATTATGTGCCCGGCACGGGCGAACTGGCAGTGCTGTGCGGCGCCCTGGTCGGCGCCGGCATGGGTTTCCTCTGGTTCAACGCCCCGCCCGCCATGGTCTTCATGGGCGATACCGGCTCGCTCTCGATGGGCGGCGCCTTGGGCGCGATCAGCGTCGCGGTCAAACACGAATTGGTCCTTGCCATCGTCGGCGGATTGTTCGTGCTCGAAACCGTTTCCGTCATCGTCCAGGTCGTGTCCTTCAAGCTCACCGGCCGCCGCGTCTTCCGCATGGCGCCGTTGCACCATCATTTCGAGCAGAAGGGCTGGCAGGAGCCGACCATCGTGATCCGCTTCTGGATCATCGCCTCGATCCTGGCCCTGGCCGGGCTCGCCACCCTCAAGCTGCGGTGAGGGAGCGCGAATGATCGATCTCTCCCTCTTCTCCGGACAGCGAATCGCCGTGCTCGGTCTCGGCAAGTCCGGGCGCGCGACCGCGACCGCGCTCGCCACGGCTGGCGCCGAGGTCCTCGCCTGGGACGATTCGGCGACCGCGCGCGAGGCGGCCGGCCGTGCGGGGATCGCCGTCACCGATCTTTACGCCGCCGATTGGAGTGGCCTGGACCTACTCGTCCTGAGTCCCGGCATTCCCCATCTCCACCCCCAACCCCATGCCCTGGCGGAGCGGGCGCGACGGGCGGGCTGTTCCATCGTCTGCGACGTGGAACTGCTCGTCCGCGCGCGGCTCGCCGGCCCCGCCCCCGGACGCTTCGTCGGCATCACCGGCACGAACGGCAAATCGACCACCACCGCCCTGATCGGCCATATCCTCGACCATGCCGGGCGGGAAAACGCCGTCGGCGGCAATATCGGCATCCCCGCTCTGTCCCTGCCGGGGTTGAGCGGCGAGGGCGTCTACGTTCTCGAATTGTCGTCCTATCAGCTCGAGCTGACACCGGGCCTGCATTGCGAGATCGCCGTGCTCCTCAATCTCAGTGAGGATCACCTCGACCGCCATGGCGGCTTCGAGGGCTATCTCGCGGCCAAGGAGCATGTCTTCGACGGTCAGGCCGAGGGCGACACGGCCATTCTCGGCAGGGATGACTTGACCTCCCGTGCCCTGCGCGACCGACTTTGCGGCCGGGCCGGCGGTCCCGCCGTGCTGTCGATCAGCGCCGAACAGGCCGTGCCGGGCGGGGTCTATGCCGAAGGCCGTCGCCTGATCGACGATCTCGACGGCGAGGCCGTGCCGGTCGTGGACATGGACGAGGCCCGGGCCCTTCCGGGCGGGCACAATGCCCAGAACGCCGCCGCTGCCTATGCCGCCGCGCGCCGCCTCGGCGTCCCGCGCGCGGCCATCGCCGATGCCATCCGTATCTTCCCCGGCCTGCCCCATCGCCAGGAACTCGTCGGGACCCTGGACGGCGTCCGCTATATCAACGATTCGAAAGCGACCAATGGCGAGTCAGCCGCACGGGCCGTCTCCTCCTACGGCGCCGTCTACTGGATCGTCGGCGGCCAGGCCAAGGCCGGCGGGATCGATGCGGTTGCGCCCTATTTCGCCCGCATCGTTCATGCCTTCCTGATCGGCGACGCGGCGGAGACCTTCGCGCGGCGCATGGACGGCCAGATCGCCTACACGATCTGCGGCGATCTCGATACGGCCGTACAAGCAGCCCATGCCATGGTCGCTCTCGAGGGGCCGGATCGGGCCGTTGTCCTGCTGTCTCCGGCCTGTGCGTCCTTCGACCAGTTCGCGAATTTCGAAATGCGCGGCGAGGCATTCCGCACCGCCGTCGCGGCCCTGCCGCAAGCCTGTACCGAGGCATCGGCATGAGCAGCTTTGCGCGCACCGATACGAGTATCGTCGGCCGCTGGTGGTGGACCGTGGACCGCTGGAGTCTGGCCGCCCTCGCCCTGCTGATCGGCGTCGGCATCCTTCTCGTCCTCGCCGCCAGCCCCGCGGTGGCGGAGCGGATCGGGACCAACTCCTTCTATTTCATTCAGCGCCAGGCGATCTACCTGCCCATCGCGCTGGTCGTCATGTTCACCGTCTCACTGCTGTCGCCGCGCGATGTTCGACGCCTCGCCGTCATGGGCTTCCTGGCCAGCATCCTGCTGCTTGCCGTCACGCCCTGGCTCGGGGCCGAGATCAAGGGCGCCCGCCGCTGGCTGGCCCTTGGCCCGCTGTCCCTGCAGCCATCGGAATTCGTCAAACCGACCTTTGCCGTCGTCGCCGCCTGGATGTTCTCCGAACAGCGCGCGACCGAGACCTTTCCCGGCAATATCATCTCCATCGGCCTGTTCGGCCTGGTCGTGGGCCTGCTGCTCCTTCAGCCGGATTTCGGCATGACCTTGGTCGTGACCGCCGTCTGGTTCACCCAGTTCTTCATGGCCGGCCTGCCCATGTTCTATGTCGTCGGCCTGTGCGGGCTGGGCATCGGCATGATGATCGGCGGCTATCTGCTACTGCCCCATGTCGCCAGCCGCGTCGACCGCTTCCTCGACCCATCTTCGGGCGACACCTATCAGGTCTCCAACGCGCTCGAGGCCTTCATGAATGGTGGGCTTTTCGGCGTCGGCCCGGGCGAGGGCCGGGTCAAGGATCACCTGCCCGATGCCCATGCCGATTTCATCTTCGCCGTCGCGGGCGAGGAATTCGGCCTGATCGCCTGTCTCGGCATCGTGATGCTCTTTGCCTTCGTCGTCCTGCGCGGCTTCGGGCGCATGCTGCAGGAACGCGACCTCTTCGTCGTCCTGGCCTCGGTCGGCCTGCTCGCCCAGTTCGGCCTCCAGGCGCTCATCAATATGGGCTCCAACCTGCGGCTCATGCCGGCCAAGGGCATGACCCTGCCCTTCATCAGCTATGGCGGCTCCTCGCTCCTCGCCCTCGCCCTGGGCATGGGCATGATGCTGGCCCTGACCCGTCGGCGCTACGGCGCGGGAGGGATGATATGAACGTCTCCTCCGATACCCTCGTTCTTGCCGCCGGCGGCACCGGCGGTCATGTCTTCCCGGCCCAGGCCCTGGCTCGTGCCCTGCAGGATTGCGGGCTCAAGCCGGTTCTGGTGACGGATCGCCGAGGGCGGGGCTACGAAGCAGCCTTCGCAGGCATCCCGGTCCATCGCATCCATGTCGGCGGTCTTGCCGGCGGGAGCGCCTTGGGGCGCCTGCGCGGCATGGCCGAACTCGCCCTGGGAACGATCGAAGCCGAACGCCTGCTCCAGCGTCTGCGTCCCGCAGCGGCCATCGGATTCGGCGGCTATCCTTCCGTGCCGACCATGCTGGCCGCCCTGCGTCGGGGCATTCCGACCCTGATCCACGAACAGAACGCTGTGATCGGCCGGGCGAACCGCCTGCTTGCCGGGCATGTGTCGCGCATAGCCACCTCGTTCGAACCGGTCCGCGGCCTTCGGCCCGGGCAGGAGGCCAAGGTGCGCCTGACCGGCAATCCAGTGCGGCCGGAGATCGCGGCCCTGCGCGATGTTCCGCTGCCCTCCCTCCACCCGGAAGGCGAAAGAAGCATCGTCGTCATCGGCGGCAGCCAGGGCGCGTCGGTTTTCGGGCGCGTCGTGCCGGACGCGATCGCTCGCCTGCCCGAAGCGATGCGCGCGCGCATCCGGATCAGTCAGCAATGCCGTAAGGACGATGCGGCGCATGTCGCCTGCGCCTACGGCGGCATGGGCGTCCGCGCCTGTGTCTCGACATTCTTCGAGGACATGCCCCGGCGCTTGCGAAACGCCCATCTGGTGATCGCGCGGGCCGGCGCCTCGACCGTTGCCGAACTCGCGGCCGCCGGCCGTCCCGCCATCCTCGTGCCCTATCCCTATGCGACCGACGATCATCAGACCGCGAATGCCAAAGCCCTGGAATCCGGCGGCGGCGCCTGGCTCATGCCGGAAGGCCTGTTCAACCCGAAAGCGCTGGCCGACCAGCTTTATGACCTGCTGGCCCATCCCGTGATGCTCGGCACCGCCGCGATGTGCTCCCGAGCGGCCGGCCGGCCCGATGCGGCCCGTCATCTCGCCGAACTGGCAACCTCGCTTCTGCCCTGCAACGGCAACAGCGACGAGATCGCCGCGCGCACGACCAGAGAGGCCGCCGCATGAGAGCCCCGCCGCTCAACATCGGAACCATCCATTTCGTCGGCATCGGCGGCATCGGGATGAGTGGAATCGCCGAGATTCTGCGCAATCTCGGCTACCGGGTGCAGGGCAGCGATATCGCCGAAAACGCCAATGTCCGCCGCCTGGCGGCGCTGGGCATCACGGTCCATATCGGCCACCGGGCCGAAAACCTCGGCGATTCCGAAGTCGTCGTCGTGTCCTCGGCCGTGAAGGCTGACAATCCCGAGGTCACGGCCGCGCGGACGCGCCTGCTACCCGTGGTCCGCCGGGCCGAGATGCTGGCCGAATTGATGCGCCTGAAATGGTCAATCGCGGTCGGCGGCACCCATGGCAAGACGACAACCACCTCCATGGTCGCCGCGATCCTGGAGACGGCCGACCTCGACCCGACCGTGATCAACGGCGGCATCATCAATGCCTATGGCACGAATGCCCGCCTGGGCGCGGGCGACTGGATGGTGGTCGAGGCGGACGAGTCCGACGGCTCCTTCGTCAAGCTGCCCGCCACCATCGCCATCGTCACCAACATCGATCCGGAACATCTGGACTTCTACGGCGATTTCGACGGCGTGCGCCAAGCCTTCTTCGACTTCGTCTCCAACATTCCCTTCTATGGCTTCGCGGCTCTCTGCATCGACCATGCCGAGGTCCAGGCGCTGATCCCCCGGGTCTCCGACCGGCGCGTCGTGACCTACGGGATGAGCCCCCAGGCCGATATCCGCGCAACCAAGATCGACGCCTATCCGGATGGTGCCGAATTCGATGTGACGATCACCGATCGCGTCACCGGCGAGCCGCGCCTCTTGGAGGCCATGCGTCTGCCCATGTTCGGCCGCCACAACGTGCAGAACGCCCTGGCGGCGATCGCCGTCGGGCATGAGATGGGCATCGAGGATGAGACCCTGCGCACCGCGCTCGCGGGCTTTTCCGGGGTCAAGCGCCGCTTCACCAGGACCGGCGAGGTCGGCGGCGTCACGGTGATCGACGATTACGGCCATCATCCGGTGGAAATTCAGGCCGTGCTGTCGGCCGCGCGCACGGCGGCACGGCGCAACGTGATCGCGGTCGTTCAGCCCCATCGCTTCACGCGGCTGCGCGATCTCTTCGACGATTTCTGCACTTGCTTCAACGATGCCGATACGGTGATCGTCGCCCATGTCTACGCAGCCGGCGAGGCGTCGATTCCAGGCATAGACCGCGACGCCCTGGTCGAAGGCCTGCGCTCGCGCGGGCACAAACACGTCCTGGCCTTGGACAAGCGCGCCGATCTTGCCGCCATGACGCGCGAAATCGCGCGCGACGGCGACTACGTCATCTGCCTCGGCGCCGGCGATATCACGGCCTGGGCCAATGCTCTGCCCGGCGAACTGGCGGCCGAGGCGAACGGCGCCGCCGAAGTGGGCGGTGTCCGATGATGGCCCTCAACCGTCCCGCCACCCATCTCGTCGACCGCCTGCCCGAGGTGCGCGGCAGCTATTCCGTCGAAGCGCCGCTCAGCAAATACACCTGGTTCCGCACGGGAGGGCCGGCCGACGTCGTCTATCGGCCGAAGGACGCCGAGGATTTGGCCGATTTCCTGCGCGCCCGCCCGGCCGATGTGCCGGTTACCGTGCTGGGCGTCGGGTCGAATGTCCTGGTGCGCGACGGCGGCATTCGCGGCGTGGTGATTCGCCTCGGCTCGGCCTTCGCCGGGATTGCGATCCAGGACGGGCAGGTCACGGCCGGCGCGGGTGTCCAGGATCTTTCCGTCGCCAACGCCTGCCGGGACGCCGGCTTGGCCGGCCTCGAATTCCTGAGCGGCATTCCGGGCATGATCGGCGGGGCGCTGCGCATGAATGCCGGCGCCTATGGCCGTGAGATGAGCGATGCGGTGATCGCCGTCGAGGCGCTCGACGAAACCGGTCGGCTGCGCCGCCTGTCGAATGAAGCGATGGGCTTCGTCTATCGCGCCTGCCGCGTGCCGAAGGATTGGATTTTCCTGGGCGCGGTTCTACGCGGCGAGGCCGGTGACCCAGCCACGATCGCCGCACGCATCGCCGAAATCCAGGCCGCGCGCGAAAGCACCCAGCCGACCCGCGGCCGGACCGGCGGCAGCACCTTCAAGAATCCTCCGGGCGAGAAGGCCTGGGCTCTGATCGAACGCGCGGGCTGCCGGGGCATGCGGCGCGGCGGCGCGATGGTGTCGGAGAAGCATTGCAACTTCCTGATCAACACGGGAAGCGCCACGGCTTGCGATATCGAGCGCCTGGGCGAGGCGGTCCGCCGTCGCGTGCACGATGAAACCGGCATCGAACTCGAATGGGAGATCCAGCGCATGGGCGATGCGCGGCCCGGCCGCAGTCCCGAACCCGGAGCCGGACAATGAAACGCGTGGTCCTGCTCAAGGGCGGCTGGTCGGCCGAACGCGAGGTTTCCCTCGTCAGCGCCACCGCCTGCGCCCGCGCATTGCGGGATGCGGGTTACGAGGTCGTGGAATTCGATGTCACGCGCGATTTGCGAGACCTGCTCGATATCCTCGACCCGCGCCCCTATGCGGTGTTCAACGCCTTGCATGGCCGCTTCGGCGAAGACGGTCGCATGCAGGGTCTGCTGGACATCCTCGGCGTGCCCTACAGCCATTCCGGCGCGCTTGCCTCGGCCTTGGCGATGAACAAGGAAATCGCCAAACGGCTCTTCGCCGATGCCGATATTCCCTGTCCGGTGGGCGCGGTCGTCCGGCGCGACGCTTTGCTCGCCGGCGACGTGATGGAACGGCCCTATGTCGTCAAGCCGGTCGAGGAGGGGTCGAGCCTTGGCGTCCATATCGTGCTCGAAGGGCAGAACGCGCCGCCTTTGGATCTGGCCGATTGGGCCTTCGGCGATGAGGTCATGGTCGAGCGCTATATCCCAGGCCGGGAGATCACCGTCGCGGTGATGGGCGACCGCCCCCTGGGTGTGACCGAGCTGCGCACGAACGAAGGGTTCTACGACTACGCGGCGAAATACACCGAGGGCCGGACCAATCATCTGGTCCCGGCGCCGATCCATCCGGACGCCTACGAACGGGCGATGGATATCGCCGTTCGCGCCCACCGCACCCTCGGGTGCCGCGGCGTGACCCGTGCCGATCTCCGCTACGACGACCGGGCGGGCGAACCGGGTGAGATGTTCCTGCTTGAGATCAACACCCAACCCGGAATGACCCCCCTGTCCCTGGTTCCGGAACAGGCGGCCTATGCCGGAATTTCCTTTCCGGAGCTCGTCTCCTGGATGGTGGAGAACGCATCATGCGAGGGCTGAGCGTCCTGAGCCTGCCCCGGCTGCGGCCGGGCAAGCGCCGCGGGAAGGGTCGCCGCAAGTCTGGCGGCATGCGTGCGTTGGTCCGGCCCGCACTCTGGGCGACACCGCCCCTCGCCGCCGTCGCGGGCACGGCGTGGCTCTGGTTCGCTGGACCGCTGCCGGCTCTGTTGACGCAATTGCAGGACGGCCTCTTCGCGGCGACCGCCGATGCCGGGCTGTATATCGGCGAGGTCTATCTGGAGGGTCGCGAATACACGCCGCGCGCCGTGATCGTCGAACAACTGGGACTGAACCGCGGCCAGCCCATCCTCGCCTTCAGCCCGGAGGATGCCCGCATCAAGCTCGAGGCCCTCGGCTGGGTCCAAGAAGCGACCGTGTCGCGCCTCCTGCCGGACACGATCCGGATTCACTTGGTCGAGCGCGCACCCTTCGCCATCTGGCAGCGGGACGGTGGTTTCGTCCTGATCGATTCCAAGGGCGACGAGATCGTCGGAGCGCGCGTCGATCGCCATGTCGATCTGCCGCTGATCGTGGGCGTCGACGCGGCGCATCACGCCGCCGAACTGGTCACGATGCTTTCGGCGGAGCCCGCCTTGGCCGCGCGTGTGACCGCCGCGATCCGGGTCGGCGAAAGGCGCTGGGATTTGCGCCTGGACGGATCGGTCGTGGTCAAGCTGCCGGAAACGGGTGCCCCCGCCGCCTGGGCGCGTCTCGCCGCTATGGATCGCGAATCGGCGCTGCTGGCGCGCGACGTCGTCAGCATCGATCTGCGTTTGCCCGACCGATTGATCGTCCGCGTACCTGAGAATATCGCGCCCAAGCGGGAAACCACCCCCGCCGGTGGTGGGGGGGTCGCGACAACCGTCGCGCATGAGACATGAGCCTGTTGATGCAAAGGAACCAGGGGGAATGAGCAGGACTCGAAGCGGATTGATCGCGGCGCTCGACGTCGGCAGCACGAAAATGTGCTGCTTCGTCGCGCGCGCCGACGACGACGGGTCGATTCGTGTGGTCGGGATCGGCCATCAGATGTCGCGCGGCGTGCGCAATGGTGCGATCGTCGATATGGAGGCCGCCGAGACAGCTATCCGCAACACCGTTCATGCCGCCGAACATATGGCGGATGAAACGATCCGGCAGATCCTGGTCAATATCTCCTGCGGCAGCCCGGCCTCCAGCACGGTCGGCGTCGAAGTCTCGATCGCGGGCCACGAGGTCGGCGATTCCGACGTCCGCCGCGTGCTCCACCAGGGCCTACACCATTTTGAGCCGGCGGAGCGCAATCTCCTGCACATGATCCCCGTCGGCTTTTCGATCGACGGCTGCAACGGCGTCCGCGACCCGCGCGGGATGTTCGGCGAGCGCCTGGGCGTCGACATGCATGTCGTCACCGCGGGATCGAGCGCCCTGCGCAACCTTTCGGCCACGATCGGGCGCTGCCATCTCGATATCGAGGGCTGCGTCGTCGCACCCTATGCCGCCGGCCTGGCGGCCCTGGTGCCGGACGAAACCGATCTCGGCGCCACGATCATCGACATGGGCGGCGGCACGACGTCGATCGCCGTCTTCTACGGCGGCGAGGTCGTTTTCGTCGACAGCGTGCCGATCGGCGGCAATCACGTGACCAACGATATCGCCCGCGGCCTCACCACGCCGCTGGCCGATGCCGAACGGATCAAGACCCTCTACGGCTGCGCCGTGCCCACGCCGAGCGACGAGCGCGAGGTCATCGACGTTCCGCAGATTGGCGAGGAAGAGCACGCCCACGCCAATCACGTGCCCAAGTCGATACTGGTCAGCATCATCCAGCCGCGTCTGGAAGAGACTTTCGAACTGGTGCGTTCGCGCCTGGAGGCCAGCGGCTTCGACCGCCTGGCCGGCCGGCGCGTCGTCCTGACCGGCGGCGCCAGCCAGCTTCAGGGCGTCTCGGGCTTGGCCGGTCTGGTGCTCGACAAGCAGGTCCGGCTCGGTCGGCCCATGCGCATCAACGGTATCGCCGAAGCCACCGGCGGGCCGGCCTTCGCCACTTGCGCGGGCCTGCTGATCTACGGCGTTCACAAACAACCCGACGCGATCGTCGATCGCATGCCCGATTCGGAACCCATGCCCGCGGGCGTGTTCGGCCGGATCGGCGGTTGGCTGCGAGAGAATTTCTGATGCCACGAAGGAGTCCAGGGCGATGAACCCATACCCAGATGCTCGGCCGGGTTCTGTCCCCGGCTCGGACAACCATCCCGACACCATGCCCAACACCCTGATTAAGAAGCGCAAAGAGCGGAGGTCGAAATGACGATCAATATTTCCATGCCCCAGGTCGAGGCCGAACTGAAGCCGCGCATCCTGGTCATCGGCGTCGGCGGTGCCGGCGGTAATGCCGTCGAGAACATGATTCGGTCCTCGCTCGGCGGGGTCGAATTCCTGGTCGCCAATACCGACGCCCAGTCCCTTGCCCAGTCCAGCGCCGACCGTAAATGCCAGCTCGGCCTCGGCGTGACCCAGGGCCTCGGCGCCGGTTCGCGTCCCGATATTGGCCGCGCCGCGGCCGAAGAGGCCATGGACCAGCTGATGGAGCACATGCAGGCGGCCCATATGGTGTTCATCACCGCCGGCATGGGCGGCGGCACCGGCACGGGCGCGGCTCCCGTCATCGCCCGCGCGGCGCGCGAGATGGGTGTCCTGACCGTGGGTGTCGTAACGCGGCCCTTCCATTTCGAGGGCGCGCATCGCATGCGCATCGCCGAACAGGGGATCGAGGAGCTGACTCAGTATGTCGACACCCTGATCATCATCCCGAACCAGAATCTGTTCCGGGTCGCCAACGAAAAGACGACCTTCGCCGATGCCTTCGCCATGGCGGACGACGTCCTCCATTCCGGCGTGCGCGGGGTCACCGACCTGATGGTGATGCCGGGCCTGATCAACCTCGACTTCGCCGATATCCGCACGGTGATGAGCGAGATGGGCAAGGCGATGATGGGCACGGGCGAGGCCGAGGGCGAGAAGCGCGCCCTCGACGCGGCCGAAGCCGCCATCTCCAACCCCCTGCTCGAGGATATCTCGATGAAGGGCGCGCATGGCGTCCTCATCAACATCACGGGCGGTTTGGACATGACCCTGTTCGAGGTCGACGAGGCCGCGAACCGGATCCGCGACGAGGTCGACCCCGAGGCCAATATCATCTTCGGCTCGACCTTCGATGAGGCCATGGAAGGCAAGATGCGGGTTTCCGTGGTCGCCACCGGCATCGACGTCGCCGAAGCAGGCATGCCCCGCCCGGCGCCCTTGAGCCTGGTCAGCGACTTCACCGGTCGCCGTCAGGCGCATGCTCCGGCGCCGGCCGCCCGTGCCAGCGAGGCCCAGGAGGTCATTGCGCGGATCGAGCGCATGGCGGAACAAGGATCCGCCAATACCGGCACGTCCGCCGTCGCGAAGCCCTCGGCGCGACCCGCCGCGATGGCCGCGCCCTCGGCCCATGCCGTGGCCCGTGCCATCCGAGAGGAGGTCGAGGAAGGCGAAATCGAGATGACCGCCGAATCGAAGTCGGTCCAAGAGACGCGCGAATCCGGCTTCCCCGGCCTCGGCGCGCTTCTGGGCCGTGGCGAAGCCAACCGCAAAGCCGCGACGGAGGCGCCGTTCATCGCCCCCAGGCCCGTTGAGCCGCCGCGCCAGTCGGAGGAAGTCGCCCGCCCGGCGGATCCCTTCGCCGAAGCTGCCATGACCAATGCGAGCGGCGAGCAGCACCGACCCAAGAAGCGGGGCCAGAGCCTGTTCGCACGGGTGACGGCTGCGGCACGCACCCGGGATCCCGAAACGACACAGGAGCCGTCTGCCACCCGCCAGGCCCAGGAACGGCCGACCGAGCGTTCGGCGGCGGCCCAACGCCCGGCCCCGGCCGAAAGGCCGGACCAGCAGCGGCTGGGACCCCTCAATCCCGAGGAGAGAATCAGGACGTCTCGGGCCGATGAGGACGATCTGCTTGAGATCCCTGCTTTCCTGCGCCGTCAGGCCAATTGACGGACTCGGAAAGTGCATACGGAACTGTGCGTAACACTATGTAACATTTAGTGATTTGAGTGCTCCAGGGGGTCTTGTTACACTCTTCTGGAGTACTCGACGCACAGGCGGCGAGAGCATGTCAGAACGAGGGCGCGAAGACGCCCAGAAGCGTCCGGATGCCGAAGACCGGAACGGCCTGTAAAAGAGGGTAATCGGGGAATTATGGCAACGAATCGAATCCGTCCGGGTGGGGTTGCACAGACCACGCTCAAGAATTCGATCGGCTGCAGGGGAATTGGCCTGCATTCCGGTGTCAAAGTTTCCCTGACTCTTCACCCCGCCGAGGCCGATACCGGCATCGTCTTCGAACGGACCGATCTTCCTCTCCAATCGCGCGTCATCCGGGCAACCTGGGACAAGGTCGTCGACACCCGCCTTTGCACCGCGATCGGCAACGAGCATGGTGCCACGATCGGAACGATCGAGCATCTGATGGCCGCCTTGGCCGGCTGCCATCTGGACAATGCCCGAATCGAAATCGACGGCCCGGAAGTGCCGGCGATGGACGGCAGTTCGGCGCCCTTCGTTTTTCTCGTCGAATGCGCGGGTCTTGCGGAGCTCAACGCACCGCGCCGCGCGATCGAAGTCCTGAAGGCGATTTCGGTCAGCGATAGCGGCCGGATCGCGACCCTGCTGCCCCATGACTGCTTTGCGGTGAGCTGCGAGATCGACTTCGACGATCCCGCCGTCGCCCATCAAATTTTGAACGTCTCCTTGCGCAACGGCACTTTCAAGTCCGAGGTCTGCCGCGCCCGCACCTTCGGATTTGCCGAGGATGTCGACCGTCTGCGCGCCGCCGGGCTCGCCCTGGGCGGATCGATGGACAATGCAATCGTGATCCGCGATGGCGTCATCCTCAATGAGGAGGGGCTCCGCTACGATGATGAATTCGTGCGCCACAAGGTGCTCGACAGCATCGGCGATCTGTACCTGGCCGGCGGCCCGATCCTGGGCCAGTTCCGCGGCCATCGAAGCGGACATGAGATTAACAATCTCGTGCTGCGCACGCTGTTCGCCGATGAGACGGCATGGCGCTCGGTCGAAATGACGCTCGACCAAGTCGGCCACGCCCCTGCCCCCTGGGACGGCGAGGCCATCGCCGCCAGCGCCTGAGCGCGGCCCCCAAGCGTTGCCGAGGCGCTTTTCGCGCCGCACTTCATCCTGAAATCCGGCGAACGTCGGCGCGTGCGCCCTTCGCTATTTGATCCACTCGACTGGTGCTATAGTCATTCCTCACGGTAGCGCCGCCCGCCCATGCGGCCCAACACTGTTCGCGCACCAGAATTCGAGCCTCATGATCCTCCGGCCGTTCCTTTCACTTCTCCTTGCCGCCACCTTTGCCCTCGGCCTTGCCGCTTGCGGCTCCGATGACGATGAGGAGGAACCTGTCGACACCAGCTATGTCGAAGGCAGCGTCGAGTCCCTCTACAACGAGGGCATGGATCTCCTGCTGCAGGAGCGCCAGAAAGAGGCCGCCGACATGTTCGCCGAGGTCGAGCGGCAGCATCCCTATTCGGTCTGGGCGACCAAATCCCAGATCATGGCGGGCTACGCCTATTATCAGGCCAGCGAATACGATGACGCCATCAACTCGCTCGACCGCTTCATCTCGCTCCACCCGGGCAACCGCGACACCGCTTATGCCTACTATCTTCGCGCGCTCAGCTACTACGAGCAGATCTCGGATGTGAAGCGCGACCAGCGCATCACCGAACTCGCGCTGAACGCCTTCGAAGAAGTCGTTCGCCGATTTCCCCATACGAAATACGCGTCGGATGCCGCCGAGAAAATCGATCTCACACGCGACCATCTGGCCGGCAAGGAAATGGATATCGGGCGCTACTATCTGCGCCAGCAGCAATACCTCGCTGCCATCAATCGCTTTCGTACCGTGATCGAGCAGTTCCAGACTTCGACCCATACGCCTGAGGCTCTCCATCGCCTCGTCGAATCCTATATGGCGCTTGGCCTGACCGGAGAAGCCCAGCGCACGGCCGCCGTGCTGGGCTACAACTTCCCGGAAAGCCCCTGGTATGCCGACAGCTACCAGCTTGTCGAAGGTGTCGAAATTCGGCGTGAGCCTGGCGAGGACGAAGGCTCATTCTGGTCCTGGTTGTTCTGAACCGGCCGCCATGCTGCTCGGCTTGTCCATCCGAGACGTTGTTCTGATCGAGCGGGTCGATCTTTCCTTCCGCCACGGCCTGGGTGTGTTGACCGGAGAAACCGGCGCCGGCAAATCCATCCTGCTCGATGCTCTCGGCCTGGCGCTCGGCGCGCGGGGCGAAACCGCCCTGGTTCGCCATGGCGCTGATCGGGCCATCGTCACCGCCGAATTCGCCATTCCCGCCGATCATCCGGTGCGCGCGCTCCTGGCGGAACAGGGCATCGATGAGCCGGACGGACCGGTTCTGCGCCGCGTGATGGGTGCCGACGGGCGTAGCCGTGCCTTCATCAACGACCAACCGGTCAGTGTCGGCCTGTTGCGCGAAGTCGGCGAATCCCTGGTCGAAATCCAGGGCCAGCACGCCGCGCGCGGATTGCTCGAATCCGCCACCCATCGCACCGCCCTCGACGATCACGGCGCACTCGGAGATTTGCTGGAGTCGACGGCGAAGGCTCATCGCGCCTGGCGGGAAGCGGCAGCGGCGGAACGTGAGGCCGCCGCCGAGTTGGAGGCCGCCCGGACCGAGGAGGAGTTCCTCCGCCATTCGCTGACCGAACTCGACGCCCTCGAGCCGGAGCCGGGTGAGGAAGCCGCCCTGATCGACAAGCGCGCCCTGCTCAAGAATCGTGAACAGATTACCGAGGGCATGGCCGCCGCCCATCGCGAACTGGTCGGGCAATCCGGCGCCGAACAAAGCCTGCGTGCCGCGATCGCCGCCATCGGCCGGGTCAAGGACAAGGCCGGCGGTGCCCTGAGCGCCGTCGTGGACGGGCTGGCGCGCGCGATCGAAGCGGCAACCGAGGCCGCGGCCGCCCTGGAAGCTGCCGGCCAGGACCTGGATCAGGGCGAGGAGAGGCTCGAGCGGGTCGAAGACCGCCTCTACGCCCTGCGAGACATCGCCCGCAAGCATCGCTGCGAGGTGCCGGACCTGCCCGAACTGCGCGACACGATCGCCGCCAAGCTGGCGCGGATCGCGACCGGAGACGAAATCTTCCGCGAGCTGGCCGCGCGCACCGAAGCCGCGCGCGGTGCCTATCTCGCTGCGGCGCGCAAGCTGGGCCAGGCTCGGCGGGAGGCTGCCCAGCGGCTCGACGCCGCCGTGGCCGCTGAACTGCCGCCCCTCAAGCTCGACAAGGCAAGTTTCCGAACGGTGCTCACCCCGCTCGACGAAGCTGAATGGGGTGAACACGGCCTCGAACGCGTCGCCTTCGAAATTTCCACCAATCCCGGCTCGCCCTTTGGCCCGATCGGGCGCATCGCTTCGGGGGGCGAGCTGGCGCGCTTCATGCTGGCCCTCAAGGTGACCCTCTCCAGCACCGGCGAGGCCGCCACCCTGGTCTTCGACGAGGTCGATTCCGGCATTGGCGGCGCGGTTGCCGATGCGGTCGGCGAACGGCTGCACCGGTTGGGCCAGGACCTTCAGGTCCTCGTCGTCACCCATTCGCCCCAGGTCGCCGCCCGGGGCCGCCATCACTGGCGCGTCGCAAAGCTCGAAAGCGGCACCGAGACCCTGACCGGCGTGTCGGTTCTGGACGCCGCCGAACGGCGCGAGGAGATCGCCCGGATGCTCTCGGGTGCGCGCGTGACCGACGAGGCGCGGGCGGCGGCCGATAGCCTGATGGCAGACGCCGGATCATGACCGCCGCCAAGGACAGCAACATTGCGCTGCTGACCGAGGAAGACGCGGCGGCCGAATTGGCGCGCCTGGCGGCGGAAATCGCCCATCACGACAAGCTCTATCACCAGAAGGACGCACCGGAAGTTTCCGATGCCGACTACGACGCCCTGCGCCGGCACAACGATGCCATCGAGGCCAAGTTTCCCGAACTGATCCGCGAGGACAGCCCGAACAAACGGGTCGGCGCGGCCCCCGCCGAAGGCTTCACCCAGGTCCGTCACAGCCGCCCGATGTTGTCCCTGCAGAACGCCTTTGCGGATGAGGATGTCTTCGAATTCTTCGCCCGTATCCGGCGCTTCCTCGGGCTCGACGCCGAGGCCGAAATCGCCGTTATGGGAGAGCCCAAGATCGACGGCATCGCCGCCGCCCTGCGCTACGAGGACGGCGTTTTCGTGCAGGGCGCGACGCGCGGCGACGGCGTGACGGGCGAGGACATAACCCGCAACCTAAAGACCCTCGACGAGATCCCGGAGCGCCTCTCGGGCGAAGCGCCGGCCGTGGTCGAGGTCCGGGGCGAGGTCTATATGACCCGCGAGGGATTTTTCGAGATGAACCGGAAGCGCGAGGCCGAGGGCGCGGCCGTTTTCGCCAATCCGCGCAACGCCGCCGCGGGCTCGCTACGCCAGCTTGATCCGAAGATCACCGCGGCCCGGCCCCTGCATTTCTTCGCCTATGCGGCCGGCGAACTGTCCGCGCCGGTGGCGGACAGCCATGCCGGCTTCCTGAAGCGGCTGGATGGCTGGGGCTTTCACACCAACCCCCTCG
The DNA here is from genome assembly GCA_027619995.1 of Pseudomonadota bacterium. Taxonomy (GTDB): domain Bacteria; phylum Pseudomonadota; class Alphaproteobacteria; order CADEGL01; family CADEGL01; genus JABIRQ01. Next base: position 17,662 of record JAQCGR010000032.1, read on the forward strand.
CCCGCCTGTGCAAGAGCCCGGAAGAGGTACTTGCGCTCTACCGGGAGATCCTGGAAGCCCGGCCCGAGCTGCCCTACGACATCGACGGCGTGGTCTACAAGCTCGACCGCCACGACTGGCAGGACCGCATGGGCATGGTCAGCCGTGCCCCGCGCTGGGCCATCGCCCATAAGTTTCCGGCCGAACAGGCCCAGACCGTCCTTCACCGCATTTCGATCCAGGTCGGCCGCACCGGCGCCCTGACTCCGGTGGCGGAACTGGAACCGATCACCGTGGGCGGCGTGGTGGTCAGCCGCGCCACCCTGCATAACGAAGACGAAATCGCCCGCAAGGATGTCCGCGAGGGCGATACGGTCATTATCCAGCGCGCCGGCGATGTCATTCCCCAGGTCGTGCGCGCGATCGAAGAGAAGCGCCCGGCAGGGTCCGAACCCTTCGTCTTCCCGACCGAATGCCCGATCTGCGGCAGCCTCGCCCTGCGCGACGAGGGCGAGGTCGTGCGGCGCTGCACCGGGGGACTGATCTGTCGGGCCCAGGCGGTCGAGCGCATCAAGCATTTCGTCTCGCGCAATGCCTTCGATATCGAAGGTTTCGGGCGCAAGCATGTCGAGGCCTTCTGGGCCGACAAGCTGATCGAATCGCCGGCCGATATCTTTCGCCTGCGCGACCACGCCGAGGCCTTGGAAAGCCGCGAGGGTTGGGGCGAGCAATCGGCCATCAATCTTCTGGAATCCATCGAAGCGCGCCGCAGTATTTCCCTCGACCGCTTCATCTACGCTCTCGGCATCCGCCAGGTCGGCGAAGCGACAGCCCGACTCCTGGCCCGCCAATACGGCGAGCTGGCGGCATGGCGCGCCGCCATGACCGCCGCGGCCGAGGAGCGCGCCGGCAACCGTGAGGAAGCCAAGAAGCCCGAACTGGTGGGCGAGGCCTTCGCCGAACTCTGCAATATCGATTCGGTCGGCTTCAGCGTCGCGGACGCGATCACCGATTTCTTCGCCGAAGCCCATAACCAGACCATCCTGGACGACCTGGACGCCGAATTGACCGTCGTGCCGGTCGAAGCCCCGGCCTCGACCTCTCCGGTCACGGGCAAGACCGTGGTTTTCACCGGCACTTTGGAGCGGATGACCCGGAACGAGGCCAAGGCCCGCGCGGAATCGCTGGGCGCGAAGGTCGCCGGTTCGATCTCCAAGAAGACCGATTATCTGGTCGCCGGACCCGGCGCGGGCTCGAAACTCACCAAGGCCACCGAACTGGGCGTGGAGGTCCTGTCCGAGGACGATTGGCTCGCGTTGATTTCCAACTGACCGCAAGCGCGGCCCCGGGAGACCCTAGAGCATTTTCCGATCACTCTTGGTCATATCCGGCTGCGGCGAAGTAGTTTTGGCATTCTGTGG
>JAQCGR010000360.1 GCA_027619995.1 Pseudomonadota bacterium
CACAGAATGCCAAAACTACTTCGCCGCAGCCGGATATGACCAAGAGTGATCGGAAAATGCTCTAGAAGCCGGCGGCGCGCATCCCGGCGAGGGCGGCGACCGCCGCGCCGATGGCCAACGCATCGTTGACCCCGGCGTGCACCATCCCGAAGGCGATCAGCAGGGTGGCCCATTCCGCCGGACCGCCGGCCTCGACGTCGCGCGCCAGCAGGGCGACAAGGGCGGCGCCCGGAACATGGCCCAGCCAGGACTCGACGAAGGGCGTGATCCGCACCCGGCCCATCACCCAATAGCCGCCGGCGCGGGTGGCATAGACCAACGCCGCCATGGCCAGCAGGACGCCGACAGATACCGGGTCAGACAGCATCGCGCGCGGCCCCTGCAAGGCTGCCGGCGAGCGTCCCGGCCGGCACGGCCCAGGACGGCGCGACGGCACCCACGGCGACGGCCACGACCCCGGCCGCGATCCAGGGCAAGGCATCGCCCTTGCCTCGCCAGACCCCGGCCAGCAGGGCGGCGAAGAAGGCGCCGAAGACCATGTCCAGGCCCCAGGCCTGGGGATCGACGATCTGCCCGCCCAGGGCGACCCCGGCCGCCGTGCCGCCGACCCAGGCCACGTACATGATCGCCCCGCCGCCGACCAGAATGGCGGCGTCGCGTTCGCCCTTTCCGAAGGCCCGCAAGGTGACGATCCAGTTTCCGTCGGCCAGAAAGGCCAGCAGCCCATAGGTCCGGGCCGTGCCCAGCCCTGCTAGCCAGGGCCGCAGCGCGGCGCCCATCAGCAGCAATCGCGCACTGACCGCCGCGACGGCGACCAGCACCGCCACGACGGGCACCGGATCGTCCCAAAGCTGCAGGGCCGCCGCCTGGGCCGCCCCCGACCAGACCAGCGCGCTGGTCAGGACCGCATAGACGGCACCCATCCCCGCCTCACGCGCCGCCAGGCCATAGACCACGCCCACCGGAAAGGTGCCGATGGCGAGCGGCAGGCACAGGCGCATGCCGCGCAGCAGCCCGGCCCTGGTGAAAACGACGGAAGATTGTTCCACAAATCTAACCTCTAATACAGTTAGGTGAGCGAAGGCTGACGCTTTCCGTCGGCCCGGTCAACCGGTATAGTGGTTAGATGACGAAATCGACGGCAAAGACCCCGACGGGACTGGCGCGCTGGGAAGGGTTCAAACTCCTCGGCGGCGCGCCATGCCTCGATTTCGCCAACACGCTCGACTGGCGCGGATCGGATGCCCCTGTGGATTGGCTGGCCGGTTATGCCGACCTGATCGCCTGGGCGGCCCGTGCCGGAGTCCTGGACCCGGCAGCGGCCGAACGGCTGCGTGCCCGTGCCGAACGGGATTCCGCGGGCGCCGCCGAAGCCCATGCCCATGCACTCGCCCTGCGCGAGGCCATGCACGCGATCTTCGCAGCCCGTATCGAGGGCCGCCGCATTCCTTCCGAGGCGCTTGCCGCGCTCAACGCGGCGCTCAGCGATGCGCCGCCCCGCCAGGCCCTGATCGTCCTGTCCGGTGGCTTCGCCTGGACGCGCGCGCCGGGCGCCGAGGGCTTCGACGCCCCGGCACATGCCGCAATCTGGTCGGCCGGGGACCTGCTTGCCTCGGACAGGTTGGAGCGGTTGCGGCGCTGCGCCGACCCCGTCTGCGGCTGGTTGTTCCTGGACGAAAGCCGCTCCGGCCGGCGGCGCTGGTGTTCGATGGCCGATTGCGGCAACCGGGCCAAGGCGCGGCGGCACCATGCCCGCCACCGCGCCTGAACCCTGAAAGGCGAATTTGATGCCGCCGATCGCAGCGAATCGCTCACATTCTTCGGGTCTGGCGGGTTAGGATCGCCCGCCGTTACAAATCCGCAACTGACGGGCGCCCGGTCCAACGTGTTTTTCAAATCGAGATCAGTTCGCCAGGTCGCAGCCCTTCCGTTCATCGAGACCGCGTCCCGGATCGAGATCCTGCTCGTGACCTCGCGCCGGTCAGGTCGCTGGATCGTGCCCAAAGGCTGGCCGTCCGGGTCTCTGTCCATGCTCGAAGCCGCGGCCCGGGAGGCCGAGGAAGAGGCCGGCGTCAACGCCGATTCCGTGATCGTCGTCGTAGCCGCGATTCTGGGCGGCTATATGGCCCTGAACATCGGCGCCAACGATGTCGCCAACAATGTCGGCCCGGCGGTCGGCTCGCGCGCCCTCACCATGGTCGGCGCCCTAGCGATCGCGGCCATCTTCGAAAGCGCGGGAGCGCTCCTCGCGGGCGGCGACGTTGTCGAGACCATCTCCAAGGGCATCATCGACCCCGCCCAGGTATCCGATACCAGCATCTTCATCTGGGCGATGATGGCGGCGATGATCTCTTCCGCCGTCTGGGTCAATATCGCGACCTATTTCGGCGCCCCGGTCTCGACCACCCACTCGGTCGTGGGCGGTGTGATGGGCGCAGGTATCGCGGCCGTTGGCTTCCAGCTCGTCAATTGGGCAACCCTCGGGGCGATCGCGTTGAGCTGGGTGATCTCGCCGGTTCTGGGCGGCGTCATCGCCGCAGCTTTCCTGGCCTTCATCAAATACAACGTGATCTACCGCGAGGATAAGATCGCCGCGGCCCGGCGCTGGGTGCCGATGCTGGTCGCGCTGATGGCCGGCGCCTTTGCCTTCTATCTCGCGATCAAGGGCCTCAAGCAAGTCTGGCAACCCGATCCCAGTATCGTCGGGCCGCTCGCCATCGGCGTCTTCGCCGCCGTCTGGCTGATCATGCGCCCGATCGTGCGCCGCCAGTCGGAAGGGATGGAGAACCGAAACCAATCGCTGCGGATTTTGTTCCGCGTGCCGCTGATCTGCTCGGCTGCCCTGCTGTCCTTCGCCCATGGCGCGAACGACGTCGCCAACGCCATCGGCCCTCTGGCCGCAATTCTGCACAGCGCCGAGTTCGGCGATATCGCGAGCAAGGCTACGGTGCCGATCTGGATCATGGTGATCGGCGCCTTCGGCATCAGCCTCGGCCTGTTCCTTTATGGCCCCAAACTGATCCGTATGGTCGGCGGCAAGATCACCAAGATGAACCCGATGCGGGCCTATTGCGTGGCCCTGTCTGCGGCGATCACGGTGATCATCGCCTCC
>JAQCGR010000361.1 GCA_027619995.1 Pseudomonadota bacterium
GGGATAGCCGGGCAGGGAAATTCGGCGGGCCTTTTCATCCTCGGGCCATGCCACGGACTCTCCCGCCATGAAAGCCCGCCCCAACCGGCCGAGTTCATTCTCCGGTAAGGCGATCGCCTTACCAGCGAGGAACTGGTCGAGCTGCGCCGCCAGACCGCCGAGCGATTCAACGACGAAGGCGTAACGCCGGGCCATGGCCTCGCGCCCGACCTGCAGGCTATGGGCAACATCGCGCAACCGGAGGCCCGACACGGTTGCCGCCACAGCCTCTTCGCCGCTCTCTTCAAGCGCGCGCGCCAGGGAGCGCGGCGATGCCTGCAATTCCACACGCTCCCGAGCGACGCCAAATTCAGCGGAGACGGCACCCGCAACGACGGACAATTCATGCGGTCCCAGCCCGAGGCCGGCCAACGGCTCGTCGGCATCGATCATGACGGGGTCGAGACCAGCCGCCTTCGCGATCAGATCCTGAATCCGGTTCAGCAGAGCGGGAGCCGCCTCGGGCGCAGTGGCCGGCCTTCCTTCCGTCAGGACCTTCCGCAGATTGGCGGCAGCCTGCTTCAACGCCGCCGGGGTCCGGGCCGAGAGCGGCACCACGACCGGAATATCGGACACCGCTTCGCTGGCCCGCGCGGGCGCTTCCTCCAGAACCAGATGCACATTCGTGCCGCTGAAGCCGAAGGAACTCAGTGCGGCCCGGCGCGGCCCGCCGCTCTCCCAGGGCCGCGCGGTTTCGGCCACCGCGAAGGGCGTCTCGGTAAAATCGATATGCGGATTGGCTCGCGCAGCATGGAGGGTCGGTGGAATCTCGCGATGCTCCAGGGCCTTGAGCAATTTGGCCAGACCGGCGACTCCGGCGGCGGCGGAGGCATGACCGATATTCGATTTCACCGAACCGATCGCGCAGAAGCCCCGCCGCGTCGTGTGTCGCCCGAAAGCCTCGGCCAGACCCGCGATCTCGACCGGATCGCCCAGGGGCGTGCCCGTGCCATGGGCCTCGACCAGGGAAACGCTTTCCGGCGAAATCCCGGCACGGTCGTAGACGGCCAGTTCGAGCGCCGTCTGGGCATCGGCATTGGGCGCGGTGATGCCGTTGGACTTGCCGTCCTGATTGATTTCCGATGCCAGGATGACGCCCCGGATCGGATCGCCGTCGCGCAGCGCGTCGTCGAGCCGCTTGAGCACCACGACAGCCACCGCCTCGCCCGGCACCATGCCGTCCGCCCCCTCTCCGAAGGCCTGGCAGCGGCCGCTGGGCGAAAGCATCCCGGCCTTGCTCATCATCAAATAGGGTCGTTCGCTCAGATAGAGATTGACGCCCCCGGCCAGCATCACATCCGCCCCGCCGTCGATCAGGGCGCGCGCCGCGAGATGCACCGCGACGAGCGAGGAGGAACAGGCCGTGTCCACCGCCAGGGTCGGCCCGCGCAGATTGAGCAGATAGGCGACCCGGGCCGGCAGCATCGAAATCGCGTTGCCGATCATCAGCTGGCCCATGCGGTCGGCGAGCTCGGGGCCGTTCACCAGTTCCAGATACTCGTTGCCCTGCTGGCCCACATAGACGCCGCAACGGGCGCCCGACAGGCGCGAGGGAGGCAGGGCGGCATCTTCCAGCGCGTGCCAGCAGGCCTGAAGGAACAGGCGCTGCTGCGGATCCATCACCTCGGCCTCGGCCGGCGAGAGATTGAAGAACAGCGGATCGAAGCGATAGGGATCGGCCAGAAAGCCGCCCCATTTGCACGCCGTCTTGCCATCGAGTCCCGGCGTCGGATCGTAGAAGCGGCCGACATCCCATCGCTCGACCGGGACCTCGCGGATGCTGTCGACCCCGGCGCGGATATTCTGCCAGAACCCTTCGGCATCCTTGGCCCCGGGAAACTGTCCGGCGAGGCCGATCACCGCGACCGCCTGACCCCGATCCAAACGTGGCACGGTCCGCGTCTGCGCCGGACCGGAAACCCCGCCCGTTATCGCCCCGGTTGCGGTTGTGGCATTCACAACCAACGCCGCCAGGGCCCGGACCGTGGTGCCGCGATAGAGATCGCTGACCGCCAGCGCGGTGCCGAAACGCGCATTGACCTCTTCCAGCAGGCGGACACCCTGGATCGACCCAACCCCCAATTCGGCCAGGGGCCGGTCGAGATCGACATCCGCCTCGTCCAGCTCGAGGACCCCGCAGAGCAGCAGGGCGATTTCAGAGGCCGCCACCTCGCCGTCGGCGCTCGGCGCCACAGCCATGTTGTTATCCGGCACGGACTCTCCGCCTGCCGGCATGACGAGCCCGGTCCGTTCGAATGCCGCCGCGGGCACCAGAGGCAGCGGCCTCAGGTCGAAGGCCTGACCTGGAAGATTGATCCGACGCGCCGGCGCGTCGTCGCGCAGGGCCGCCCAATCCACCGCGTCGCCATTCCGAAAGGCGCACAAGGCGAAAGCCAGCGCGGGTCCACCCGATGTACCCGCGGGCAAGGGCGCGCCCTCCCCAGCGGCGCGCAGAATACCAGCGGCCTCTTCCACCGACTCCGCGACGAATCCCAGGCGTTCGGCCAGCCTGTCCCGGCCAGTCTGCAAGGTAAGAGCGATATCGCCGAGCGCGAGGTCCGGATGGGCCGCCAGATGCATAGCCAGGCGTGCGGCCTGCGCGCGCAGCGCACGGGGCGTGCGCGCCGACAGCACGATCGCTTCGGATCGAGCCGCACCCGCCGCCGGCCGGCGATCGCCCCCATAATTCTCGAGGACCAGATGGGCGCTGGTGCCGCCCAACCCATAGGCATGGACCCCGGCCCGCCGCCCCGCGCCCGGCGCCGCCGCCCAATCCTCCATGCCATGCACGATCCGGCAGGGAGCGCCTTCGCGCACCAATTCCTTGGGCGTGCCGCCGGCGATGGTTCCCGGCACCCGGCCGTGGCGCAACATCAATATCGTCTTGATGAGCTGGGACAGTCCGCCCGCCGCCTCCAGAAAACCGATCACCGGCTTCAGGGAACCGATCCGGCAGGCGCCCGGGGCCGCGCCCTCGAGCGCGCCCTGGAAGGCCGCGAGTTCGACCAGATCGCCCTGCCCGCCTGCGCCATGGCTTTCGATATAACCGAGATCGGCGGGCGCGATCCCGGC
>JAQCGR010000033.1 GCA_027619995.1 Pseudomonadota bacterium
CGGTCTGCCCTCGATCTGGCGGAGAAGGCCAACGCGGCGGCCGGGCAAATTCCCGAGCTGCAGGCCCGGCTGGCCGCCGACGAGAACGACCATCAGGCACGCTTCGATCTCGCCGTTGCCTTTTTCGGCATGAATCAACCGGGAACGGCGATCGACGAATTGATCGAGATCGTGCGCCGGGCCCGGACCTGGAACGAGGAGGCCGCGCGCAAACAGCTCGTGCAGATTTTCGAGGCGCTGGGTCATACCCACGAACTGACTATCGAGGGGCGGCGGCGCCTGTCTTCCGTTCTGTTCTCGTGACCCGAATGGACCTGCCGGCGCAGATCCCGATTTTCCCTCTTCCGGGGGCGCTGCTGCTGCCGAACGGCCGGCTGCCGCTGCATATCTTCGAGGCGCGCTATCGGGCGATGGCCCGGGATGCCCTGACCGGCGATCGGCTGATCGGCATGATCCAGCCACGCGACGAGGGGGACGCGGATGAAGGCGAGCCGCCGATCTACGAGACCGGTTGCGTCGGCCGCATCGAGGACGAACGGAGCACCGATGACGGACGCTTCTATTTTACCCTCGTCGGCCTGTGCCGGTTTCGGGTCGCCGAGGAACTGCCGATGCGCGACGGCTATCGCCGCGTGGTCGCCGACTACAGCCGTTTCGCCGACGATCTTTTGTCCGACGACGTCGCGGCCCCGGCGCGCGGCAGGATGGACCGCGACGCCTTGATCGCGACCCTGCGCCGTTATCTCGAAACGCGCGGCCTGGCCGCCGATTGGGACGAGGTGGCAAAGACGCCGGATTCCGCCCTGATCGCGGTTCTGGCCCAGACCTGTCCCTTCGAGGCAAACGAGAAGCAAGCCCTGCTCGAAGGGGGCAGCCTGGCCGAGCGCTGCGCAATGATGACCGCGGTGATGGAAATGGCGCTCGCCGGCGGCGACGGGAACTCCCAATTGTCGGCACGCCACTGACCGGCGTGCCGCCACGGTAAATCAGCGGCAAATCAAGGAGGCCCCATGGCCGAGGACACTGTTGGCGTCGATCCCAAGCTGCTCGAAATTCTTGTCTGCCCGCTGACCAAGGGCCCGCTCGAATACGATCGCGGGCGGAACGAGCTGATCAGCCGGCAGGCCGGTCTGGCCTACCCGATCCGCGACGGCATTCCGATCATGCTGGTCGACGAGGCGCGCAAGCTGGACGACGCGGGCGGGGCCTAACCCGGCCATGACCGAGGCCGCGAGCCCGCGACCGACCGAGATTCGCGTCCGCCTGGCTGAACGGCGCCTGGACATCGCCTTCGACGACGGCTCACAGTTCGAATTGCCGGCGGAATTGCTGCGGGTCGAAAGCCCCTCGGCCGAGGTCAAAGGCCACGGTGTCGGGCAGAAGAAGATCGTCCCCGGCAAGCGCATGGTCGCGATCCGCGAGGTCGAACCGGTCGGGCGTTATGCCATCCGTCTCCTGTTCGACGACGGCCATGACACCGGGCTGTTCAGCTGGCCCTATCTCTATGAGCTGGGCCGGGATCGCGAAGCGCGCTGGCAGACCTATCTGGACGCCCTGGCCGAGCGCGGCCTGTCGCGCGACGCCTGAGCCCGCCGACCAATCGGAAGCCGGACTTTCGAAACCCCGCCCTATCGGAAAACTAGGGCCTCTAGAGAGGCTCGCCCCGCGCCAAGCGCGGCAATTCCCCCACCACACCCATGGCATGGCGCATGAAAAAGCGGCGCAGCGTGGGTGTGCGATTGACCGCCGCCAGACCCAGATCCCGCGCCAGGCGGACAGGTGCGAGATCGTTGGAAAACAGACGGTTCAGGATATCCGTGGCGGCGGACAGGGCGACGCTGTCGAAACGCCGCCAGCGCTCGTATTCGCGTAAGGGTTCGGGCCCGCCGATATCGAGGCCGAGCCGAGCCGCATCGACCACCGTCTCGGCCAGGACGGCGACATCGCGCAGACCGAGATTGAAGCCCTGCCCGGCGATCGGATGGATCGCATGGGCGGCATCGCCCACCAGAGCCAGCCGCGGCGCGACGTAGCGATCGGCATGGCTGAGCGAGAGTGGATAGCTCCACCGCCCGCCGACGATTTCCAAGCGGCCGAGGGAAGGGCCGAAGCGCCGTGCGATTTCGGCGGCGAAGGCGGCATCGTCGAGGCCAAGAAGATGGGCCGCGCGGTCGCGCCTTTCGGTCCAGACGACGGAGGAGAGATTGCCCCGCATGGGCAGCATGGCGAGCGGCCCGGCGGGCAGGAAACGTTCATGGGCGATGCCGCGATGGGGTTTTTCGTGGCGCACCGTGCAGACGATGCCGGTCTGGGGATAGTCCCAGGCGGTGACCGGAATGCCCGCCGCCCGGCGCAGGGGCGAGTCCCGCCCATCGGCCGCCACCGCAAGCCGGGCCCATATCTCCCGGCCGTCGCTCAACCGGGCCCGAATCTGGGGTTCCTCGAGAACCAGGTCCTCGACCGAACCCGGCGCGATCAGCCGAACGGCGGGACAGGCCGCCAGCCTGTCATGCAGGGCACGGCGAATGTGCCGGTTCTCGACGATATAGCCGAGCGGTTCCGAGCCGACCTCGCGGTGGTCGTAGTGCAGGAACAGGGGCGCGCCCCCATCCGACACGCGAATCTCGCGGATCGGTTCGGCGCCTTCCGCCATGCCGGCCCAGGCGCCCAGCCCGTCCAGCACGCGCTGGGACCCGAGGGCCAAAGCCGAGGTCCTGCCGTCGAAACCGGCATCGAGCACATCAGTCGCCGGCCGCCGATCGACCAGAACCACCGAAAGCCCGGCCACGCCGAAGGCCAAAGCGGCGGTCAACCCGGCCATGCCGCCGCCGACGACCAGGACATCGACGGGCGCATCCTCGCCGTGCCTATCGGGCGGCGAGGGAGGATTCGACGGATTGGGGTCAACCATGGAGAGAGGTTTGCCCCTGGGACAGACCGTGTCCACTGGAAACAATCAGCCATGCGGCGACCAGCGGCATCGGTTGGATGGCCATCGCGTTCACGCCCGATCCCAAACGGACAGACGTTCTTGAAGTGTTCGCCTGCTTTCCTTAAAGTGATCTATGAGGTTGCTGGCACAATCCACGTCAATTCCCTAAACTGAGGGCATCATGCCCCGGCTCGCCCCATAACGACGATGACGACAAAATCCGCCGCCAAGGCCGCCGGGCGCACACGCCTGTTGCCGGCAGAATGGCGCGCCTTTCTCCAACGCCGGGCGAGCGAGATTCTGGGCGCTGTGGCCGTCGGAGCGGGCGTCGCCCTCGCCGCGGCCTTGGTCAGCTTCGATTCGGCCGATCCCTCCTTCAATCGGGCGGCCGACGGTCCGGTGGCGAATTTTCTGGGCGTGCCCGGTGCCTTCGTCGCCGATCTGTTGTTGCAGACCCTGGGACTGGCGACCGCGCTGATTTGCGCCGCGCTGATCAGCTGGGGCTGGCACATCGTCAGTCATCGGGGCATCGCCCCGCTTTGGCTGCGCCTCGCCACCCTGCCCGCCGGACTGATCCTGGCGGCCGTCGCCCTGGCTTCACTGGCCACGCCGGCCTATTGGCCGCTCGCCGGCACTCTGGGCGGATTCGCCGGCACCCTAGTTCTCGGCGCCCTTGCTGGTTTTCTGGCAATGATCGGCCTGCCGCTCGACGCGGGATGGATCGGCTTCCTGGCGGCGCTTTTGGCGATTCCGGCCCTGATCGCCGGTCTGGCGCTGCGGCCTCGGGAATGGCGCGCCGCGGCGCGGGGCTTCGGCGCGCTGGGAAGCAATCTGCTGCGCCCATTCACCAAGCGGCGCGATGCCTTCGGCGAAGGGGTCGCGGAATTGCGCGGCGCCCTCGGCCGCGCGGCCAGACGGGCCGAGGACGACGAGGAACAGGACGCCAGACCCGAGCGCCAGGAGCCGACCCTGAGCCGGGCCGCGCCGGTCGATATCGTGGCCCAAAAAATCGAAGGAAAGGCCAAGCGCAAACCGAACCCACCGCCCCAGACGAGCCTCGCCCTTTCGCCGGACGACGAATTCTCCAGACCCCCGCTGGATCTTTTGCAGGACGTGGCCGTCGACGGACGCGAGCGGGCCAAGGTCGACGAGGATGCCCTGGCCCAGAATGCGCGCCTGCTGGAAACGGTCCTGGACGATTTCGGCGTCAACGGCGAGATCGTGAAGGTCCGGCCGGGCCCGGTCGTAACCCTGTATGAACTGGAGCCGGCGCCGGGCACCAAATCCTCGCGCGTGATCGGCCTGGCCGATGACATCGCCCGCTCGATGAGCGCGGTGTCGGTCCGCGTCGCCGTCGTCCCAGGACGCAACGCGATTGGCATCGAGCTGCCCAATGCCCGCCGCGAAACGGTCTATCTGCGCGAGCTGCTGGCGAGCCAGGAATTCGAACAAGCGGGCGGCCTGCCGTTGGCCCTGGGCAAGGATATCGGCGGCGAGCCCTCGACGGTCGATCTCGCGCGCATGCCCCATCTGCTGATCGCCGGCACCACCGGCTCGGGCAAATCGGTGGCGATCAACACGATGATCCTGTCGCTCCTCTACACCCATTCGCCGGCGGAATGCCGCTTCATCATGATCGATCCGAAGATGCTGGAACTGTCCGTCTATGACGGCATCCCGCATTTGCTGTCGCCGGTGGTGACCGAGCCGCGCAAGGCCGTCGTCGCCTTGAAATGGGCGGTCAAGGAGATGGAGAGCCGCTACCGCGCGATGTCCCAGGTCAGCGTGCGCAATATCGCCGGTTATAACGAGCGCCTGGCCGAAGCGCGCAAGAAGGGCGAGGTCCTGACCCGGCGCGTCCAGACCGGCTTTGAGCCGGACAGCGGCAAGCCGGTCTTCGAGGAACAGCCCCTCGACCTGACCCATTTGCCCTTCATCGTCGTCGTGGTCGACGAAATGGCCGACCTGATGCTGGTCGCGGGCAAGGATATCGAAGGCGCGGTCCAGCGCCTTGCCCAGATGGCGCGCGCCGCCGGCATCCATCTGATCATGGCGACCCAACGGCCGTCGGTCGATGTCATCACCGGCACGATCAAGGCCAATTTCCCGACCCGGGTCAGCTTCCAGGTGACCTCCAAGATCGACAGCCGGACCATCCTGGGCGAGCAGGGCGCGGAACAGCTTCTGGGCCAGGGCGACATGCTCTACATGGCCGGGGGCGGGCGCATCGTGCGCATTCACGGGCCTTTCGTCAGCGACGGCGAAGTCGACGCGATCGTGCGCTATCTCAAGAATCAGGGCACCCCGTCCTATCTCGAGGACGTGACCGAGGACACCGAGGCTGGCCCGTCCGGCACGATGGGCGGCGACGAGACCGACGAGCTCTATGAGCAGGCGGTTCAACTCGTCGCGCGCGAACGCAAGGCCTCGACCAGCTTCATTCAGCGCCACCTGCAGATCGGCTATAATCGGGCGGCCCGCCTGGTCGAGCAGATGGAGGCCGACGGCCTGATCAGCCCGGCTAACCATGTCGGCCGCCGCGAGGTGCTGATGGGGGGCGAGTAACGGCGGCATTCACCGGGCCGCGATCTTTTCCCTGGCCGACCCCCCTTCGCTTACCTATTTAACCTGACATGATGAAAATTCTTCGCACCATCGCGGGACTGGCTTTCCTGGGCCTGCTCTCCGCCGCCACCGCCGCTCCCGCCTTCGCGGCCACCGGTATCGACGCCTATACGGCCGAGGACCGCGCCACGATCGAACGGATCGAAACCTATATGAACGGCATCACCTCGATGCAGTCGCGCTTCGTCCAGCGGGCTGCCAACGGCGGCCAGGCGACGGGCTCGCTCTATATCGAACGGCCGGGCAAAATGCGGGTCGAATATGACCCGCCCGTGCCGGTCCTGATCGTGTCGACAGGTGTGCTGCTGATCCTGTTCGATGCCGAACTGGGCCAGACCACCCATCTGCCGATCGAGGCCTCGCCCGCATCGGTGCTGATCCGCAAGACGGTTTCCCTGGGCAAGGATGTCGAGGTGAGGGGCTTGGCCCGGGAAGACGGCATGGTCCGTCTCACGCTCGGCGACGAGGGCTCGCTGGGCATGGGCGAGGGCCAGATCACCCTCGACTTCCTGGAGGGTCCGCTGGACCTGCGGAGTTGGACCGTGGTCGATGGAGAAGGCAAGGCCACCAAGGTCTCGCTTCTCGATCCGCGCTACGGCGTCAACCTCGACCCCGTGCTGTTCAAATTCGTCGATCCGACGGCCGACAAGAATCGCGGCGATCGTTAAATAGTCCCCAGCGCTGAATAATCTCCGGGCGCTAACCGGTCGGCGGGCGAGCCTGGAACGGCCGGGCCAGCATCGCCAGGAAGCCCGGCTCGGGCTCTCCTTCGACCCCGATCTCCATATCGGGTTCGCGCGGCCGGCGGTTGCGCGACCCGAAAAGCGGATCCCAGATGCTGAGGATCGTGCCGTAATTCGAATCGGTGTCTGCCCGTTCGGCGCGATGATGAATCCAATGGATCGAGGGGGTGATCACGAGGCGCGACAATCCGCTCTCCATGCCTCGGGGCAGGCGCAGATTGGAATGGTGGAACAGGGCAGCCACCAGCACCGCCGCTTCGAAGGCCAGAACAGAGGCCAGCGGAATGCCGAACAGCATGATGACCCCGACGCGAAACCCGGCGCTGAGCAGGACCTCTCCGGCGTGAAAGCGGACCGCGCTGGTCGTATCGAGAAAGCGGTCGAGATGGTGGATCTCGTGAAAGCGCCAGAGGAACGGGATCTCGTGATTCGCCCGGTGCCACCAATAGATCAGGAAATCGAGCAGGATCAGATCGGCGATCAGGCCGGGCCAGCCACCCCACCAATCGGGGCGGAGCCCCGAATCCCAGCCCACCGCCCAGGCCGAGACCGGGATAACGACCAGAGGCCCTAGAGCCAGGTTGACGAGCCAGAAGCCGACGTTCCGGCCGAGCCGGCGGCGATCGCCGATCCTGCCGGCCCCGGCGCCTTCAAGGCGGGCCCGGGGCGACGCCGGCCAGATGCGCTCCAACACAAACAAGAGAACGAACCACGCACCCACGGCGGCCGATTTATAGAGGAGAAGAGTATCCGCCGTTTGATCCATGGATTCCCGCGCCGCCGCTTGGCCGCCACCCCGTTTTGGCTCTAGTGTCTCCGCTATATAGGGAAAGATGGATGCGATGCCGACCACAAAGCGCCGACCTCTCGTAGGTGTGACCGCCTGCCTCCGGCCCAGCGGCGATCTCGGCTATCATGTTGTCGGTGACAAATACGTGCGCGCGGTCAGCGGTGGGTCCGACTGTTTGCCGCTGCTGATCCCGGCGCTGGGCGACTGGCACGATCCGGAGGATCTGGCCGAACGGCTGGACGGGATCATGCTGACCGGCAGCCCCTCCGATGTTGAGCCGCATCACTATGACGGGCCGCCCGCTCCGATGGGGCTGAGCCATGATCCCCTGCGCGACGCCACAACCCTGCCCCTGATCCGCCATGCCCTCGAACGCGGGCTTCCGATCCTGGCGGTCTGCCGCGGCATCCAGGAGCTCAATGTCGCCCTGGGCGGCAGCCTGCACCAGCGCCTGCACGAAGCGCCCGGCCGCCTGGACCATCGCGGGCGCAAGGATCTAGACACTGCCGGCCGCTATGCCACCGGCCATCGGATCTCGATCCGCCCGGAAGGCCCTCTCGCCGCGCTCCTGGGCAAGACGGAAACCTATGTCAATTCGCTGCATGGCCAGGGCATCGACCGTCTCGCCGGCCCACTGACCGCCGAAGCGACGGCCCCGGACGGCACGATCGAGGCGGTTTCCATGCCCGATGCCCATGGTTTCGTGCTCGGCGTTCAATGGCATCCCGAATGGCGCTATTGGGAAAACACGGATTCACAGGCCATTTTCAAGGCCTTCGGCGAAGCCTGCAGGTCCCGCGCGGAGAAAGGCGCAGGCGCGGCACCCTGGCGCGCAGCATAGTTGCGATACGTGCATTACATCTATGCGTCAAATGCATGATGAAAGCGCCGCAGCACTACCTATCTGTTCAGTATGAGGCAACGCACACGCATTTCCGCGCGTTGCCCCGGTGGCCACTTCCCCTGGTGCCGCCGGCTCCGAAAAGGAGCACCGAGCGCCCGGCCATCCCCCCTGGCCGGGCGTTCCCTTTCGGGGCCCGCGATATCCCCCGCCCGACGGTTGCCCGCAGCGGGCGATTCGGGCAGGGTCCGTCGCCATGACCATCCGCATCGCCACCTGGAACATCAACTCCGTCCGCATTCGCCTCGGCCTTCTCGCACGGCTCGCGCAGGAAGCCTCGCCCGATATCGTCTGCCTGCAGGAAACCAAGGTTACGGATGACCTGTTCCCGGCCGAGGAGATCGCGGCCCTGGGCTATCGCCATCAGCATATCGCCGGCCAGAAGGGCTATAACGGCGTCGCCATCCTGTCGCGTCTGCCCCTCGCCGGCACGGGCCGCGAGGATTGGTGCGCCAAGGGCGATTGCCGGCATATCCGGGCGACCCTGCCCAACGGCGTCGTCCTGCACAATTTCTACGTCCCGGCCGGGGGCGATATTCCGGACCCGGACAAGAACGATAAATTCGCCCACAAGCTTCAGTTCCTCCGCGAGATGGCGGCATGGTGGGACAAGCCGGCGAGCCGCAAGGGTGCGCAGATCCTGGTCGGCGATCTGAATATCGCCCCGCTCGAGACAGATGTCTGGTCGCATAAGCAGCTTCTGAAGATCGTCAGCCATACGCCGATCGAGGTCGACCATCTCGACAAGTTCATGGC
Source organism: Pseudomonadota bacterium (assembly GCA_027619995.1). Lineage (GTDB taxonomy): Bacteria > Pseudomonadota > Alphaproteobacteria > CADEGL01 > CADEGL01 > JABIRQ01. Next base: position 8,748 of record JAQCGR010000033.1, read on the forward strand.
GGCCGGGCGCTGGGTCGACGCGGTGCGCCGCTTCATTCCGCCCGAGGAGAAGCTCTACACTTGGTGGAGCTACCGGGCCCGCGACTGGGACGCCGCCGACAAGGGGCGCAGGCTGGACCATGTCTGGGTCACGCCGCCGCTGGTCGACTCCCTGCGCGGCGCCGAAGTATTGCGTGCGGTGCGCGGCTGGGAAAAACCCTCCGACCACGTCCCGGTGATTGTCGATCTCGCGGATTGAGTTCGCAGGGCAGAGACGATTCCCGGGCGGATTGGATGTCCGGGCCGCTCAACCCCGCGCCGACTTGCGCCACATGAAATAGGGCCAGGCGCCGGCATCCTCCGGCAGGGGCAAGGCCTCCCAGGCGCCGAGACCCATCTCCCGGTCCGCCACGACCAAACCCCCGGGCGCGACCAGATCCTTGAGCATGGCGCCGACCCGCCCCGCCGGCCCGCTATCGCCCGCCCGATCCGCCGTGCCCATATCGACATGAACCAGAACCGGCGCACCGCCCAGGCGCTCGCGCGCGGCCGGCAAGGTGTCGTCGAATTCACCCAGCACCAGACGATCGCCCGGCGGCACAGCATCGGGCGGACAGTGAATGCCCCGGTCGAAGGCGTATATCTTTCGCCCCGGCAGCAGGCGAACCAGATGGTCATAGGTCCGTGCCTTGCCGAGGCCGAGTTCGATCACCGGTCCCGGCAGGTCGGCGATCAGGTCGGCGGCCCGGCGCAGACAGGCCCGCTGGGTCGTCAGGCGGGCAATCATCCGGTCGAGACGGCTTGCCGCCGTCATTCTTCCCGGACCTGGTAGAGATGATAGCGCTCGGCCTCGACCCCCGGCGGAAGCCCGGCCGGCCGCCAGCCGTCGGCATCCTCCGGCAGGGGCAGGGGCTGGTCGCTGAGAATCCAGGCGCCGGGCGCGGCCAGGGCCGCGACCAGCGGCGCGATCGTCCGGCCCAACCCTCGGCTGGCCGAGGCATCGCCGCTGCCGATATCGGCATGGATCAGAATCGCGCCCCGACCGAGCCGCCGGGCCGCTTCCGGCAGGGTCTCTCGGAAGTCGCCGAGAAAAAGATGCGACTCGTCCGGCACGCAATCCGGATGGGCGTTGATCTGGCGGTCGAAGACATGGATCGCCCGCCCGAGCATGGCCTCACGAAGATGATCGTAGGTGCGGCCGTTGCCGAGGCCGATCTCCAGGACAAAGCCCTCGCGCGCACCGACCGCGGCAATTGCCGCATCGAGACAGGCGCGCTGGGCCGAAAGGCGACGAATGAAACTGTCGAGCCGACTCACGACCGCCCGATTGAATACCGATTAGGCCGCGCGGCGATCACTTGTTCTGGCTTATCGCAGCCTGCAGCTGAGCCGTCGTGCGCTCCAGCCTGCGCGCCAGTTCGCGCATGATCTCCACGGCCATCTGCGGGAATTCATTCACCAGGCGGAAGAACAGATCTTTGGTGATGCGCAAGGTGACGAGCTGGGTCTTGGCCTGAACCGTGGCGGTTCGCGGCACGTCGCACAGGATCGCGATCTCGCCGATGATCGCGTTGCGACCCACCGTGGCGACCTTGATCGGGCCGTCCGGGGTATCGATCAGAATATCGGCATCGCCTTCGATGATTATATAGGCCGCGTCGCCCGTATCGCCCTGCTGAACCATCATCTGGCCCAGCGCGAAGGTGACCCGCTCGCTTGTGAACGCGAGCAGCTTCAGCTTGGCCGGCTCGACATTCGAGAACAGCGGGATCTGCCGAAGCAGTTCGACTTCCTCATTCAAGCTCATCGCATAGCCTCCCGGCTCGGCCTATTCGGCCTCGATCAACGACTTTAGCACGGCCCCGTCGCCGCTGATGTCGGCGAAGGCGCCGTCGTCGGCCACCCGTCCCGCCTTCATCACCACGACATGGTCGAAGGACTGGGCCAAGCTGGGCCGATGCAGGAACCAGATCAACCCGCCCTCACTATACATCTCAAGCAGGTTGGCCATGATCGCGTTCTGCGTCTGGCCGTCCAGCACCGCCGTCGCCTGATCGACGATCAGAATATCGGGCCGTTTGATCAACGCCCGCGCGATCCCGATCTTCTGGCGCTGCGCGCCCGAAAGCCGGGATCCGCCGTTGCCGGCGCGGAATTCCAACCCGACTTCCATGACCGCGCTGCGCAAGTCGAGTTCGTCGAGCAGTTCGGTGATTGCCTGATTGACCCGCTCCGCGCCCCCGGCCTGGCCGTAGACCAGCTTTCCGAACAGGATGTTGTCCTGAATCGTGGCCGCGCCGGCGTATCGCTCGGCATCGAAGAATTCGATCGAGCCTTTCAGCTCCTCCGGCAGGTCTTCGGCGAAGAGCCTGCGCGTTTCGAGAATTCTGGCTTCCATGGCCTCGTCGATCAGCCCCAGGCGATGACGCGCCGATATCAGCTTGAAGGGAAGGCCCAACAGACGCGCGCGGTCCTCGGCTGCGAGCTGGTCCAGCCCCGTCTTGTTGATTCGGCCGAGAAGATTCTGGAACTCCGGCAGGTCTTCCGAACTGATGAAGCCGAACTGGTCGAAGAATTCATGGCCCGGCGGCAGGCCGCTGAACAGCTCGACCATGGTCTGGGCCATCTGGCGGCCGATTTCGAGCAGATCGTTGGTCAGACCCGCCTTCTCGATTACCTGCAGGACATAGGGGTTGGTCGCCAGGCCGTCTTCCGCGAAGCCGTCCCCAACGGTCGTGCCGAAGAGCAGGTTCTCCCCCAGGGTCGCGTTCAAATTGTAGCGCGTCACGTCGAAAGGCTCGACCCGGGCGGCGAGCTCCGCGTTCCCGGCCATCTGCGCGCGAAACGCCTTGCGGGCCTTGAGAATGGCTTCGGCGACATCCGGCCGTGCCGCGGCATCAATCGAACCTCGCAGGCCGATCTGATAGACGTCCTGTTCCACGGTGACGGCGCGCAGTACCTCGATCATTCGCGCGGTCAGGGCCGCAGGCCCATCGACCCCCGCAGCTTCGTAATCGACCCAGTCCGCCTTGACGTCGAGGGTGATGTTGCCGGACCGCTCCGCCTCGAAGATCGCCTTCCGCCGCTCTTCCAACTCCTCGCCCTCCAGCACGTCGCGCAAGGGCCGATGTTTGAGGCCGTAGAGCAGGTTGTGACGAACGCTGGCCGAGAAAATCTGCGTGCCCGGGCCGACATAGGCGATGCGCCGGCCGGTCACCGTCTCGGGCAGGCTGTCGATGCTGACGCCGTCGATCGCCGCATGGCCACCGGTCGGCACCAGCAGGCCATCGAGAATCATGGCCAGCTCGTCCTTGCCGCTCGACCCGTCGCCGACGATGGCGATGCGCTTGTCGAGCTTCAGTTTGGCCGTCGCGTTGTCGATCAGCCGGACGCCGTCATCCTCGGCATAGCTCAGGTTCGTCAGTTCGAGCGTGCCCTTGAGCGGCTTGACGTCGCTCGGCTCCTCTTCCTGCTTGGCGATATCCAGCATGTTCGGCGGATCGAACTGGCCGATCACCTGCTCGTACTTGATCCGGATATCCTCTTTCTGCTGGTAGTAGGCCAGCAGTTCCTTGGCGGGCGAGGCGAGATCCTTCTGGGCGGCGATCACGGCGACCAGGGCGCCGATATTGACCTCGCCCTGGATCACCAGATAGCCGCCGATCGTGTAAAAGAAAAACGGCGTCAGCTTGTCGATCGTGTTGATCAGGAACTTGGTGAAGAACTTGAGGGCGTAGATCCGGTAACGGATGCCGTAGATGATTCCCAGGCGTTCCGAGAAATCGGTCCGTTCAAGGGTTGATGTGTCGTTGGCGTGAATCTCCTGCACGCCCAGGATGGTTTCGCCGATCCGGTCCGAGAGCTGCCGCACCGTGCGGACACGCTCCTTGCCCAGGGCGTTCACCTTGCGCTGGAGCTTGGGGATCACGTAGCCCTGGACCGGGTACATCGCGAGCGCGGCCAGGCCCAGGAAGATGTCCTGGTTGAAGATGAAGAACAGCGGCACGACCAGCATGCCGCCCTGGAAAATCGGTTGGACATAGGCATCGCCGATGAAACCGCCGAGCGGCTCGACCTCGGCCGTGATCATCGGGATGATCTCGCCCGCGCTCATCTTCTTGAACTGGGGCAGGGGGAACCGGAGGATCCGGCTGTAAAGCTCGTAGCGCAGGCGCCGGAGCATCCGTTCGCCGAGCTGGCCCTTGATGACGTTGATAAAATATTTGAAGCCGCCATTGATCATGACGAGCAGGAAGAAGATCAGGCAGAGCGCGAACAGGTAAGGAATATGCTCCATCTTGAACAGGCCGATCAGAACCTGTTCCGGATAAGGCTTTGCTGCTTCGCCGCCCCGCGTTAGGCGATCGACGGCGGTGATATGGTTGATGATCTGCTTGGGGAGATCGTAGGAGAAGTAGAGAAACGGATAGGAGACGACCGTCAGCACCAGAAGGACGATCTGCTCCTTCTTCGTGTGTCGAAGGATGAATTTGTAAACGCTTTGATCCATGGAATCGACGTACGCCCCCGCACCCGCAGCCATTTGGCGCCATTCTCGCGTCGACCGGGGTGCGATACGCTAAGGTCAAACTGCCATCAAAACAACATTTCTTGCCGGTATTCCTCTATGTCATAGTGGTATGGGGCCAGGAGACAGTGGTATTTCAGGGGACAGACCGATGTCAAAGTCGTGGACGGGGGCGCGAGTCCTCATATACAGCCATGATTCTTTCGGGCTGGGCCACCTCCGGCGGTGTCGGGCGATCGCCCATTCGCTCGTCTCGGCCTATAAGGACCTTTCTGTCCTGATCCTTTCCGGCTCGCCGATTATCGGCAGCTTCGAATTCAGGACCCGGGTCGACTTCGTGCGCGTACCCGGCGTGATCAAGCTGCGCAACGGCGACTACACATCGCTCAGCCTGCATATCGACATCACCCAGACCATCGCGCTGCGCTCCTCGATCGTGCGCCATACTGCCGAGATCTTCGATCCAGATGTCTTCATCGTGGACAAGGAGCCGCTGGGCCTGCGCGGCGAGGTCCGCGAAACCCTCGAAGTTCTGCATGGCCGCGGCACCACCCTCGTGCTGGGCCTGCGCGACGTGATGGACGAACCGTCCCAGCTGGCGCCGGAATGGGAGCGCAAGAACGCGGCTTCAGCGCTCAAGGATTTCTACGACGAGATCTGGATCTATGGCCTGCCCCAGATCTGCGAGCCGTTGGCCGGTATCGACTTGCCCCATTCGGTGCAGCGCAAGATCACCTATACCGGCTATCTCGGCCGCCAATCGGATGGGCCCTCGGCCTCGTCGCCCCAGCACAATCTGATCGACGAACCCTATCTTCTGGTCACGCCCGGCGGCGGCGGCGATGGGATGGAATTGGTCGACTGGGTGCTGGCGGCCTACGAATCCGATCCCACGATGCCGTATAACGCCCTGATCGTCATGGGGCCGTTCATGCAGAGAGATGATCAGGCCGACTTTCTGGCCCGGGCAGAGCGCCTGCCCAAGGTTTCGGCCATCACCTTCGAGGCGCGGATCGAAGAATTGATCCGCCGCGCTTCGGGCGTGGTCGCCATGGGCGGCTATAACACCTTCTGCGAGATTCTGTCCTTCGACAAACCGTCGATCATCGTGCCGCGCGTCATGCCCCGCCTCGAACAATATATCCGCGCGTCACGCGCGGCCGAGCTCGGCCTGGTGACCATGCTGCCGATCGACGGGCCGCGCGACCCGCGCGTCATGGCCACCGCCCTGCGCCATCTGCCCCAGCAGCCGCGCCCCTCGGAGGTCGTCATTCCCGGCCTGCTGGACGGGCTGGAGAACGTCAACCGGCTCGTCGCCCGGCGCATCGAGGCCGGGATGCGGCCACGGGTGGGTCTCGCGCACGCCAATTCCTGACCGGCCCGCCCGGACGGCCATGCCGCCTCCCGTCGCCTTCGTCCTCAAGGGCTATCCGCGCCTTTCCGAAACCTTCATCGCCCAGGAGATTCTGGCGCTCGAGCGGCGCGGGCTGGACATCCGCATCGTTTCGCTGCGCCATCCCACGGACCCGGCGGACCATCCGGTTCATCGCGAGATCGAAGCGCCGGTCGACTATCTGCCGGAATATCTGGGCGACGATTGGCCGCGGGTCCTGCGCGCCTGGCGCAAGGCGCGGCGCCTGCCCGGCTATCCCGCGGCCCGCGCCCTCTGGCTGCGCGGCCTGCGGCGCGACCGGACCCGCAACCGAATTCGCCGCTTCGGCCAGGCCCTGGTCCTGGCCGCCGAACTGCCCGCCGGGATCGGCCGCCTGCACGCCCATTTTCTGCACACGCCGGCCTCGGTCGCGCGCTATGCCGCGGCGATGCGCGGCCTGCCGTGGAGCTGCTCGGCCCATGCCAAGGACATCTGGACCACCCCCGCATGGGACAAGGCGGAGAAACTGGCCGATCTCGACTGGCTGGTGACCTGCACCGCCGTGGGCCGCGAACACCTGGCCGATCTGGCGCCCGACCCCACCCGCGTGATGCTGGCTTATCACGGCCTCGATCTCGACCGCTTCCCGCCACCGGACCCGGCCGCCGCCGGAAACGCACCAGCAGAATCCGCAGAATCCCATGTCACAATTCTCTCTGTCGGCCGCGCCATCGAGAAGAAGGGTTACGAGGATCTGCTCGACGCTCTGGCCGCCCTGCCCGCCGAGATGGATTGGCGCTTCGTTCATATCGGCGGCGGTGAACGGCTGGCCGCGCTCAAGGCCCGGGCCGCCGGCCTCGGCATCGGCGGCCGCATCGAATGGCTCGGCGCCCAGCCGCAGGAAGCCGTCCTCGCCCGCTACCGAACCGCCGACCTCTTCGTGCTCGCCAGCCGCATCGCGGCGGACGGCGACCGGGACGGCCTGCCGAATGTCCTGGTGGAAGCGCAGAGCCAGGGTTTGGCCTGCATCGCCACCAGGGTCTCGGCCATACCGGAACTGATTCGCGACGGCGAGACCGGGCTGCTGGTGCCGCCCGGGGAACCGCAGACCCTGGCCGAAGGCCTCGCCCGCCTGATCGCCCAACCGGAGCTGCGTGCGCGCCTGGGCGCCGCCGGGCGCGACCGGGTGACCACAGCCTTTTCGCTCGAAGCCTGCCTCGACCCGATTGCCGCGCGTTTCGGACTGGATCGCCTGGAGGAGCCGTGCGCATCGCCTTCTACGCACCGCTGAAGCCGCCGGATGATCCGGTGCCCTCGGGCGATCGCCGCATGGCCCGCCTGCTGATCGGCGCCTTGGCCGCGCGCGGGCACCAGGCCGAATTGGCGTCGCGCCTGCGCAGCCGCGACCGGCTCGGCGATCCCGAACGGCAGGCGCGCCTCGCTGTCTTGGGCGGCCGCCTCGCGGCGCGCATCGCGCGGCGCGTCCAGGCCCGCCCGCCGGCGGAATGGCCGGCTGCCTGGCTGACCTATCACGTCTATTACCGCGCGCCGGACTGGATCGGCCTGGCCGCCAGCGCAGCCCTGGGCATTCCCTACCTGGTGGTCGAACCGTCCCACGCGCCCAAACGCGCCGCCGGGCCCTGGCAGTTGGGCCATGAAGCGACCGAGGCGGCTATCCGTACCGCCGACGGGGTCCTCTGCATGACCGCCGCGGATGCCGAATGCGTGACGCCCCTTCTGGCTGCGCCGGACCGCCTGCACCGGCTTCGCCCGTTCATCGAGATAGCACCCTTCGCGGCCGCCGCCCGCCAGCGCGCGGCGCATCGGGCGGCCCTGGCCGGGCGGCACAACCTCGATCCCGCGCGCCCCTGGCTTCTGACGGTCGCGATGATGCGGCGGGGCGACAAGCTCGATTCCTACCGGGTTCTGGCACGCGCCCTGGCGATGCTCGACGGTGACTGGCAGCTGATCGTTGCAGGCGACGGCCCGGCCCGGCCCACGGTCGAGGAGGCGTTCCGCCGCTTCAGCCCCGATCGCATCCGGCTTCTGGGCGGCCTCTCCAGCGATGCCCTTTACCCCCTCTATGCCGCGGCCGATCTGTTCGCCTGGCCGGCCCTGCGCGAGGCCTATGGCATGGTCTTCCTGGAGGCCCAAGCATCCGGCCTGCCCGTGGTCGCCGGCGCCGATGGCGGCGTGCCCGAGGTCGTGGTCGACGGCAAAACCGGCCGCCTGACCCCGCCCGGCAATTCCCGCGCCTTCGCGGCGGCGCTGCGCGCCCTGCTGGACGACCCCGCGGAGCGACAGCGCCTTGGCGAGGGCGCGCGCCGTTGCATGGCGGCGCATCACGATCTGCCCGGTGCCGCCGAAACCCTGGACAGGGCCTTGCGCCAAGCCGTCGCGGGGCACCGATGACTGACCTGCTGTTGATCCGGCATGGCCCGACCGCCTGGAACGCCGCGGGCAAGGTGCAGGGCCAGAGCGACGTGCCGTTGAGCGCCCTGGGCCGCGCCCGGGTCCGGGGCTGGCGCCTGCCCGACGCCTTCGCCGGCTTCGCCCGGATCGCGAGTCCCCTGGCACGGGCCAGCGAGACAGCCCGCCTGCTGGGCGCGCGACCCCTCGCAACCGAACCGCGCCTGATGGAAATGCATTGGGGCGAATGGGAGGGAGCGACCCTGGCCGACCTGCGCGCGCGCTACGGCGACGCCATGATCCGCAACGAAGGCCGGGGCTTGGATTTCCGCGCCCGGGGCGGAGAAAGCCCACGCGGGGTTCAGGCGCGCATGCTGGCCTGGACCGCCGAAGTGGCGGCCCGGGGCGAACCGGTCGCCGCAGTAACCCATAAAGGGGTTATCCGGGCGGTCATGGCCTGGGCGACCGATTGGGACATGCTCGGCAAGCCGCCCCACAAGATCGGCGATGGCTGTGCCCATCTGTTCCGACTCGATCCGGCGGGCCGGCCAGCCATCGAACGCATGAACATTCCATTGGAAGAGCCGTGGCCCGACGCCGGCGGATACTGATCCATGTCCAGCATCTGCTGGGCAGCGGACATCTGCGCCGCATCGCATTGATTGCGCGCGCCCTGGCGGCCGCCGGCCATGGTACCCACGTCATCTCGGGCGGCCTGCCCGTGCCGGATCTGGATTTGGGCGATGCATCCTTCCTGCAATTGCCCGCCCTGCGCGCGGCCGACGAATCCTTTTCCGGCCTGATCGACGCGAACGGCCGGATGCTTGACGACGCCCTGCGGACCGAACGCCGGGCCATATTGTTGAACGAACTCGCCACCTTCCGGCCCGACGCCCTGATCGTGGAGATGTATCCCTTCGGCCGGCGCGCCCTGGCTTTCGAACTGGAGCCGCTGATCGACGCCGCGCGCGCGACCCGGCCGAGACCCCTGATGCTCTGCTCGGTGCGCGATGTCGTGCCGCGCAAATCGGCCCCCCGCGAAGCCGAAATCCTGGCCGTGGCGCGCGACCGGTTCGACCGCATCCTGGTCCATGGCGATTCCGCGCTGCTGCCCTTCGAGGTCAGCTTCCCGCCGGCCGCGGCCCTGGGAGAGCGCCTGGCCTATACCGGCTATGTCACGCCGGCGCCCGAACCGCCCGGCGGGCCGGACGCGCCGGGATATGGCGAAGTCCTGGTCTCGGCCGGCGGCGGCGCGGTGGGCGCGCGCCTGCTGCGTGCCGCGCGCGACGCCCGGCCACTCAGCATCCATGGCTCGGGACGGCCATGGCGCCTGATCGCGGGCACCGCCCTGGCCGAGGACAGCTATCGAGACCTCGCGGCATCGGCCGGAGAGGGCCTCGTCGTGGAGCGTCACAGGGCCGACTTCCGCGCTCTACTGGCCAATTGTCATATCTCCGTCTCTCAGGCTGGCTATAATACGGTCCTTGAGGTCCTGGCCACCGGGAAGCAGGGCGTCGTCGTCCCCTATGTCGGCCGGGGCGAAACCGAACAGAGCCTGCGGGCCGAACGGCTTGCCCTCGGCGGTTTTGTGATTTCGCTGGCGGAGGCAGACCTGAATCCGAAGACCCTGGCCAAGGCCGTCGATGCGGCGATCGAAGCGCCGAATCCGACCGGCCCGCGGCCGCGTCTCGACGGTATCAGGGGCAGCCTCGATCTGATCGAAGGCTGTTTGGAAAATTGGACGGGCTGACTCCGTTCTCGCAAGGGAGGCCCGTGGCCTGACGGATTGGCATGCATTCAGCCAGGAGCTGGACCGCTGGGCGGCGGATGGGCGGCGCGCGACCTTCTGGTGGCGCGACGACGACGCGCGCGCGCCGGGCCCCGCCCTCGACGCCTTGCTCCACTCCGCCGCCGCGCAGAATA
>JAQCGR010000362.1 GCA_027619995.1 Pseudomonadota bacterium
CGGGTTGCCCGCCGAACGATCCAGGGTCACGATCAACCGTGTGGGAGGGGCCCACATGGGGAATCCCGGTATAGGCGCCTCAGTCTTCCAGGCTGCACCAGACGGGCGTGTGATCGGATGCCTTGGGCTTGCCGCGCGGGTCTTTGTCGATATCGGCCTCGATCAGGCGGTCCGCGGCCTGGGGCGAGAGCAGCAGGTGGTCGATGCGCAGGCCTTCATCCTTCTGCCAGCGCCCGGCCTGATAGTCCCAGAAGCTGTAGCGGTGCGGTTCCGGGTGCAGGGTCCGGAAGGCGTCGGTCAACCCAAGATTGACCAGGGTGTGAAAACGCCGGCGGGTTTCCGCATGGCAGAGGGCGTCGTCGCGCCAGCCAACAGGGTCATAGACATCGGCATCGGTCGGGCAGACGTTGTAGTCGCCCGCCAGGACAAAGCATTCGTCCAGATCCATCAGCCCCTGAGCATGGACCACCAGCCGGTCCATCCAGCCCAGTTTGTAGGGGAATTTCTCGGTGTCGATGGGGTTGCCGTTGGGCAGGTAGATCGAGGCCACCCGCACCGGCCGCTCGCCGCATTCCACCAGCGCCTCGATATAGCGCGCCTGCTCATCGCTGTCGTCGCCCGGCAGGGCGCGATGCTCGACCGACAGGGGATGCTTGGAGAGGATGGCGACGCCGTTATAGCTCTTCTGGCCGACCACGGCGGTGTTGTAGCCGAGATCGCCGATTTCCATCTCCGGGAAGTTCTCCTCCAGGCATTTGGTTTCCTGGAGCAACACCACGTCCGGCGCTGCGCTCTCCAACCAGGACAACAAAATCGGCAACCGCGCCTTGACCGAATTCACGTTCCAGGTGGCGATCTTGATCATGGCGGCGGAGTCCTGCGGGCAAACGAAAGGAACCGCCGGGTCTTAGCACAGGGCGCGCGGGGGAGTCAGGGATGCGGGCGGGTCGATCCGGCCGCCAAGCCGGATCCGGCGTCGGTCAGATCGAAAAGGAGCTGCCGCAGCCGCAGGAACTGGTGGCTTTGGGGTTCTCGACCTTGAAATAGGCGCCGACGAGTTCTTCCTCGTAGCGCAGTTCGGCGCCATCGACGAAGGAGAGGGACATTTCGTCGATCACCAGGCGCACGCCGTCGCGCTCGAAGACGAGATCTTCCTCGCCCATTTCCGTGTCGAAGCTGAATTCGTACTGGAAGCCGGAACAGCCGCCGCCGGATACGGAAACGCGGAAAAACGACGCGGAATCGCTTTCCTTGGAGAGCATGGCCTTGATGCGTCTGACGGCACCGTCGGACAGGCCGAACCGTCTTGCACCGACCCGTTCGGGGTCCAGGGGCAGGGTCTGGGCCACGGCGTTTGTCGCCCCATCTGTCGCCTGAATTGTCGCTTCGGTCATGTGCTGGCACTTCCTCGCGGAAAAGACTGCCTAATTGGCGTCGCAATCGCTATGTAAGCATCGCGATGGTGATGTCAAATCGAACGGCCTCCAAAGACCCCGCTTGGGCGCCCGCGCCCTACGCAACGCGTCCGGATGCGTGCCGGGGCCGTCTGCATGCCGAATCCGAGGATCCGGGCCGCTCCGCCTTCCAGCGCGATCGCGACCGTATCATCCATTCCACGGCCTTCCGCCGTCTGCAATATAAAACCCAGGTCTTCGTCTATCACGAGGGCGACCATTACCGCACGCGCCTGACCCATAGCCTCGAGGTCTCGCAGATCGCCCGCAGCATCTGCCGACGCCTGCGGCTGAATGAGGATCTGGGCGAGGCGGTCGCCCTGGCCCATGATCTCGGCCATACCCCTTTCGGCCATGCCGGGGAGGACGCGCTGGACGCCGCGATGGCGCCCTATGGCGGGTTCGACCACAACGCCCATGCCTTGCGCCTCGTGACCGAGCTGGAGCGCCGCTACGCCGCCTTCGACGGTCTCAACCTGACCTGGGAAACCCTGGAAGGGCTGGCCAAGCATAACGGGCCCATCGCCCTGGCCGCGGGCGACGCGCCCGAGGCCCTGGAGGCCTATCTGGCGCGCCACGACCTCGAAGTCGGCACCTGGCCGGGTCCGGAGGCCCAGATCGCCGCCCTGGCCGACGATATCGCCTATAACAACCACGATCTCGACGATGGTTTGCGGGCCGGCCTGTTCGAACCGGAAGATCTGGCCGGACTGCCCCTGGTCGCCGAGGCCTTCGCAACGGTGGTGGCGCGCTATCCCGATATCGAGCGCCCGCGGTTGATACATGAGGCCGTGCGCCGCCTGATCCACGCCATGGTCGAGGATCTGATCGCGGAAACCGGCCGGCGCGTGGCCGAGGCGGCGCCGGCAGATGTGGCGGCGGTACGCGCCCTCGGGCGGCCCCTGGTCGGCTTCTCCCCGGCCATGGAAGCCAAGAACAAGGCGATCAAGGCTTTCCTCTATACCCGCATGTATCGGCACCCCCGGGTGACGGTGGAGACCGACCTTGCGGCGACGGTGGTAAGAGACCTCTTCACCCTGTATCTCTCCCAGCCGGACCGCCTGCCGGCGGAATGGCGGATCGAGGCGGAAGAGGCCCGCGATACCCGCGCCGTGGCGCGGATAGTGGGCGACTACATCGCCGGAATGACCGATCGTTTCGCCTTCGGCGAGCATGAAAAACTAACCAAATAGAGATAGTTAGAGATAGTATTTTATGAATATTTACAGTCAGTTCGAAGATATTATTCGACGAAAACTTGAGAATATGGCGGCGGGCGGTGACTTACCGTCGGGCCTGGATCTCTCGCGCATCACGGTGGAGCCGCCGCGCGACCCGTCCCACGGGGATCTTTCGACCAATGCGGCCATGGTTCTGGCCAAGCCGGCGGGGCGCAAGCCGCGCGACATCGCCGAGTTGCTGGCCGCGCGCCTTGGCGCCTTGCCAGAGGTTGTCGAGGCGCAGACCGCCGGTCCCGGTTTCGTCAATCTGCGCCTCGCCGATTCGGTCTGGCACGGTCGTCTGGCCGAGGCGCTGCGCACCGGCCCGGCCTATGGCGATTCCACAATGGGCGCCGGCAAGCGGGTCAATGTCGAATATGTCTCCGCCAACCCGACCGGGCCGCTCCATGTCGGCCATGCCCGGGGCGCGGTGGT
>JAQCGR010000363.1 GCA_027619995.1 Pseudomonadota bacterium
TGCCCGCCGAACGATCCAGGGTCACGATCAACCGTGTGGGAGGGGCCCACATGGGGAATCCCGGTTCAAAGCTTCATGCGAGAAGGTCTTATTGCCGATATGACCGTGACGATCGTTCCGATCCTTATCGGCGAGGGCAAACGGATGTTCGGCCCTTTGGATGCCGATATAGACCTGCGTCTTTTGGAATCAAGGTCATTTCCGTCGGGTTTGGTCACGTCCCGATACGAGGTTTCTTGACGGCGACGTCTCGGCCCGTTTGTCACTCGGCTCGCGTCGTCAGGCTCCGATATATTCCTCGACGGGCCATGTTGCGCATCGACTTCTGAAGCTTCTCGAAGGCGCGGACCTCGATCTGGCGCACCCGCTCGCGGCTGATGCTGTATTCCTGGCTCAGATCCTCAAGGGTCGTCGGCTCGTCCTTCAGACGCCGTTCGGCCAGGATATGCCGCTCGCGCTTGTTGAGGGTCTTCATCGCCTCGCCCAGCATGTCGCGGCGCTTGTCCAACTCCTGCTTCTCGGCGACCTGGACTTCCTGGCTCTCGCTGTCGTCGGTCAGCCAATCCATCCATTCGCCGTCGCCGTCCTCGCGCAGCGGCGCGTTGAGCGAATGGTCGGGCGCGGCCATGCGCCGGTTCATCGAGACGACCTCGTCCTCGGAGACCGACAGGGCCGTGGCGATCTTGGCGACGCTTTCGGGCGGCAGATCGCCCTCGTCGACTTCCTTGAGCTGGGCCTTGATCTTGCGCAGGTTGAAGAAAAGCTTCTTCTGCGCTGCGGTCGTGCCCATCTTCACCAGCGACCAGGAATGCAGGACATATTCCTGCATGCTGGCGCGAATCCACCACATGGCGTAGGTCGCCAGACGGAAACCCTTGTCGGGGTCGAAGCGTTTGACGGCCTGCATCAGGCCGACATTGCCCTCGGAAATAAGCTCCGCCACGGGCAGGCCATAGCCGCGATAACCCATGGCGATCTTGGCCACCAGGCGAAGATGGCTCGTCACCAGCCGCTGGGCGGCATCGGAATCGCTATGCTCCTGCCAGCGTTTGGCGAGCATGAACTCCTCTTCCGGCTCCAGCATGGGGAATTTGCGGATTTCCTGCAGATAGCGCCGCAGATTCCCTTCCGGCGATATGGCCGGTAATGGTGCAACCGCCCTGGACGTCATTTCCCACTGCCTCCGTGCGCACGGCGCGCGACATATGCGCGCATCGCCGTTTCATGCGATTTGGATGCCAATCTAGGCCCCTGGATCGAACGAACTCAATATTCGCCCGCAACATGTACAGAATATGGTGTCGGACCTAGAGCGATTCCAGGCTTTCGAGCAAGTCTTCCATATCTTGCGGAATGCTTGCCGTGAAGCGGACGCGCTTGCCGCTGCGCGGATGGTCGAATCCCAGCAGATGGGCGTGAAGAGCTTGGCGTTGGAAGGCAAGGATTGCCGCCCGATGTTCGGCATCGGCCTTGCTCAGCCGGCTGCTCGCACCCCGGGCATAGACCGGATCGCCCACGACCGGATGCCCCAGATGCGAGAGATGAACCCGGATCTGGTGTGTTCGTCCGGTTTCCAGGCGGCATTCGACGAGGCTGGCGAGCGCGCCCGCGCTGCGCAGAACCTTGTAATGCGTGCGCGCCGTTTTGCCGCCGGTGGTCAGCACGGCCATCTTCTTGCGGTTGCTGCGGCTGCGCCCGATCCGCTCGTCGATCGTGCCGCGCAGCGGCATCGGCCGGCCCCAGACCACCGCGCTATAGGCGCGGTCGATCGAATGATCGGCGAATTGGGCCGCAAGAGCATGGTGCGCGGTATCGGATTTGGCCGCCACCATGACGCCGCTGGTATCCTTGTCCAGGCGATGGACGATGCCGGGCCGGCGCTCGCCGCCGATGCCCGAGAGGCTGTCGCCGCAATGGGCGATCAGGGCATTGACCAGGGTGCGATCCGGATTGCCGGCGGCCGGATGGACGACCAGGCCGGCCGGTTTGTCGATCACGATCAGGTCCTCGTCCTCGTGCAGAACGGTCAGGGCGATATCCTGGCCCAGGGGTTTGGCTGCGACGGTGGCGGGCACAACCACCGCCAGGGACTGACCCGGTTTGACCCGGTATGAGGGGTTGGCTATCGTCGCGCCGTCGGCGGCGACTTGGCCCGCCTGGATCAGGGACTTGATGCGGCTGCGCGAAAGCTGCGGCAGATCGCGGGCAAGCAATCGGTCCAACCGCTCACCGGCATCAGCCGCGGCCGCGACCAGCGCGTGACGTGTTTCGACATTCGACATTCGGCGGCGACACTGGACCCAAAACATGCCCGCGCTCAAGGCCGTCGTTATCGTCATGGGATTGCTGATCCTGAGTGGGATCGCCGTCATCGCCTTCACCATCGTCAATCGTTCGGGCGAGGTGGCGGAGGAGAAGCTCGTTGAACGGATCGTCGAAAGCGACCAAGCTGCAGGGGGTGACACCATGGCCTTCGGCGCGGTCCGCCTCGAAGGCAGTGAAGGCTGCCGGATCGTGGAGAGCGCGGCGGATAACGGTCGCCTGATCCTTCGGACCGAAGGCGCCGGCGCGGCCTGCGGCCGTGTCCACGTCCTCGACCTCAAGACCGGAAAGACGCTCGGCACGATCGAGGCCGGCGGCGCGAATTAGGCGCCGGATGGGGGAGGGCGAACAACCCTTATCCGATCCGGCTGTCTTGGCCGCATTGGCGGCCGGCGACACGGCCTTCCAAGCGGGCGATCCGCGAACCGCGCTCGCCCGCTACCTGGACGCGGCGAAGGCCCATCCTGACGCTCCGCCGGTCTGGATAAAACTCGCCAATACATTAGAAATATTAGGGTATTCGACGAGGCCCTGGCCGCGTTGCGCTCTTTGACGGCGCGTGCGCCGCGCGATCCCACGGGCCATGTCGCCCTGGGCGTGGCGTTGATGCGCCAGGGCGATTACGCGGCCGGCTGGCCCCATTACGAATGGCGCCGGCCCATGCCCCCGGTCGCCGATTTCGTCGCGGGCCTGCCCGGGCAACCCTGGCAGGGCGAGGATCCACGCGGCAAGACGATCCTAGTCTATCACGAGCAGGGTCTGGGCGATTCGATCC
>JAQCGR010000364.1 GCA_027619995.1 Pseudomonadota bacterium
GATCGACTGGCAGGCTCGTCTCAACCTGCTGCTCGAGGATATCGAGCCTTATCGCAAGACCTCGGGCTACGAATGCGTCATCGGGGTCTCGGGCGGCAAGGACAGCTACTACCAGACCCATTTTGTCAAAGAGGTGCTGGGCCTCAACCCCCTCCTGATCACCTATAACGGCAACAACTATCTCGATGCGGGCTGGCGCAATCTGTTGCGCATGAAGGAAGCCTTCGGCGTCGACCACATCATCTATTCGCCTTCCGTCGACCTCCTGATCCGTCTCAACCGCCTGTGCTTCCGCATGATGGGCGATATGAACTGGCAGAACCATGCGGGCATCGCGACCCTGCCGATGCAGATGGCCGTGCGGATGAACATTCCGCTCGTCTTCTGGGGCGAGCATGGCTGGACCGATGTCGGCGGCATGCATTCGATGCACGACTTCGTCGAATACACCGCCCGTTTCCGCAAGGACCAGCAGCAGCGCGGCTACGATTGGTTCGACACGCTGGGCGACGAAGAGGAGCCAATCCGGGAGAACGAGCTGGAATGGTGCAAGTATCCGAGCGACGAGGAGATCGATGCGCTCGGCCTGCGCGGCGTCTTCATCGGCAATTTCGATCCCTGGGACGCCAACGCCCATGTCAAGCTGGTCACCGAGCTCTATGGCTGGGAACCCTCGCCCGAGCCCTTCGAACGAACCTATCGCCGCTTTTCGAATCTCGACGACCGCTACGAGAACGGCATCCACGACTACCTGAAATTCGTCAAATTCGGCTACGGCCGCGGCACCGACCATGCCTGCAAGGATATCCGCTCGGGCTATATGGAGCGGGACCAAGGGATCGAGATGGTCCGGCGCTACGACCATGTGCTGTCGAGCGACCTGAAGGTCTGGCTCGACTATGTCGGGCGGGACGAGGCCTGGTTCCACGCCATCGCCGATGGTTTTCGCAACCCGCGTGTCTGGGCCAAGGACTCGGCCGGCAACTGGATCAAGCGCAACATCTGGGACGGTGCGGCGTGACGGCAAAGCCGCTTAAAGCCGGCGTGATCGGCCTCGGGGTGGGCGAGGCCCATCTCAAGAGCTATCGGCGCATCGACGGCGTCGAGGTCCGCGCGATCTGTGATATCGATCCGGCGCGCCTGAGCGAGATCGGCGATACCTACGATGTCGGGCGGCGCTTCGAGGACTACCGCAAGGTGACCGAGGACCCGGAGATCGACCTCGTCTCCATCTGCTCCTATGACGCGGCCCATGCGGAACAGATCCTCTCGGCCCTGCGCCACGGCAAGCATGTGATGGTCGAAAAGCCCTTCGTCCTGCATCGCGCCGAGGCCGAGGCGGTCAAGCGCGCGCTCGACGAGACGGGCCTGCTGATCACCTCGAATCTGATCTTGCGCGCGACCCCGCGCTTCCGCGAGGTCAAGGCGATGATCGAGGCCGGCGCCTTCGGCGAGGTCTTCATGATCGAGGGCGACTACCTGCACCATATCCTGTGGAAGATCACCGAGGGTTGGCGCGGCGGGATGGATTTCTACTGCACCTTCTATGGCGGCGGCATCCACCTGGTCGACCTGATGCGCTGGCTGCTGGGCCAGGAGGTCGTCGAGGTCTCCGCCATGGCCACCGATATCCCGACCCGCGGCTCGTCCTATCGTTACCCGGACACCTATCTCGCGCTGCTCCGTTTCGAAGGCGGGGCGATCGGCAAATGCGCGACCAGCCTGGCGCCGCAACGGACCAAGTTCCACGCCCTGAACGTCTACGGCACCGAGAAAACCTTCGTGAACGACCTGCCCCACGCCAGGCTGTTCTCGAGCGACGATCCGAAGGACGAGATCCGCGTCGAGACGGCCTATCCCGGAACCCGCAAGGGCGACATGCTGCCCGGCTTCGTCGAGGCGATCCGCGCGGGCGGCCGGCCCGAGGTCGACCAGGCCGATATCTTCCGCGTCATGGATATCTGCTTCGCCGTGCGCGAGGCGGCCGAGACCGGCGGCACGGTCAAAGTCGATTATCTGGCCTGATGGAAAATCAGATGACGAGTAAACGAGAAATCCCCTTCGGACGGCCGATCCTCGGCGAGGCGGAAAAGGCCGCCGTCGCAGAGGTGTTGAGCGGCCATATGTTGACCCACGGTCCGCGCTGCGCCGAATTCGAGAAGCGCTTCGCCGAGCGGGTCGGCGCGAAACACGCGGTCACCACTTCGTCCTGCACCACGGCCCTCCATCTCGCCTTGCTGGCCCACGGGGTCGGACCGGGGGACGAGGTCATCGTGCCGGCCGAGACCCATGTCGCCACCGGCCATGTGGTCGAGCATTGCGGCGCGCGGCCCATCTTCGTCGATGTCGAGCGCGCGACCGGCAATATCGGCGCGGCGGCGATCGCAGAAGCGATCACCGAGCGCACCAAGGCCGTCATGCCTGTCCATTATCTCGGCCTGCCCTGCGACATGGATGCGATCCATGCCGCCGCCGACCCCAAAGGCATCGCCGTCATCGAGGATTGCGCCCTGGCCTTGGGCGCCGATTACGGCGGCCGCCATCCGGGCGCCATCGGCGCGGCCGGCTGCTTCTCCTTCTATCCCGCCAAGCACATCACGACGATGGAAGGCGGGATGCTGGTGACAAACGACGACGAGATCGAATGGACCGTGCGCAAGCAGCGCGCCTTCGGTTACGACAAGGGGCTGGGCGAACGCAGCAAGCCCGGCATCTACGATGTCGTCATGCTGGGCTACAACTTTCGCATGTCGGAGGCCCAGGCCGCCGTCGGCCTGTGCCAGCTCGACCGGCTCGACGGCTTTCTGGCGGCGCGCGAACGCAACGCCACCACCCTGCTCGCTGGCCTCGCGGATATCGAGGAGGTTGTCACCTTCCCCGTCGAGCTGGGCCGCGCCCGCTCTTCCCACTACTGCGTGAACGCCGTCCTGCGGGCGGACAGCGCCTTGGAGCGGGACGCCGTGGTCGAACATCTGAAGGGTGCCGGGATCGGCACCAGCGTGCATTACCCCGTCCCGGTGCCGTTGATGGCCTATTACCGGGAACGCTACGGCCATGCCGATGCGGATTTCCCCGTCGCCCGCTGGATCAGC
>JAQCGR010000034.1 GCA_027619995.1 Pseudomonadota bacterium
GTCGTCGAGGCCGGGATCGCCGTCCTCTTCCTCTACGTCTTCCTGGTCCATAGCTTCACCAGCCCCCGGCCCTTCCTGCGTCCGGGCATTTTCGCCAACCGCAACTATGCCCTGGCGGTCGTCTATGTCTTTTTCTTCGCCATTCTGGTCCAGGCGCCCATCGTGCTGCTCTCGCTCTACTTCCAGAACCTGGGCGGTTATCCGGTCGAGGAGGTCGGCTGGCTGCTGACCCCGCGCGGGGTCAGCGCCTTCGCCTCAATGATGTTGGGCGGGCCGCTGCTGGCGCGCTTCGATCCGCGCATCATCATGCTGGTCGGCCTGGCCTGTTTCGGCACCTCGACCCTGCTGATGAGCCAATGGACCCCCGATGTCGACGCCTGGACCGTCGCCTGGGCCGGGCTGATCCAGGGCCTGGGCTCGGGTTTCGTCTGGGTGCCCTTGGGCACCCTCGCTTACGCCACCCTGGCGCCGCGCGACATGGATGACGGCATTGCCATGGTCCATCTGGTCTTCACCATCGGTGCGAGCATCGGCATCGTGACCGTGATCAACGTGATGCTGACCGGCACGATTACGAGCCACGCGGTGCTGACCGAATACATCACCCCCTTCACCCAGACCCTGGCGGGCGACGCTGCACGCGGCGCCTGGGACCTGGAGGCACGCAAGGGCCTCGCCCTGGTCGATAGCGTCATCAGCCGCCAAGCCGGGGTGATCGGCTATTCCAATGCCTTCCTCGCCCTGACCGTCATCGCCTATGCCCTGATCCCCTTCGTCTGGCTCTTCATCAGGAACCGTGACGCGGGGCATGTGGATACGGCCGGGCCGGCTTAGCTGCCTGTTTTCGAGGCGAGCGGGGCGACAGAAAGACGATGGCGGCTCCGCCGGGACTGTATCAGCCGCCGCGACCGGCGGTCGGTATCGCCCCGCGCGAGATTCCGCGTCATGTCTACTAAACCGAAAATAGAAATTTTCGCCACAAATAATTGATATTTATTGGTTTTTTTAGATACAAGTTAAAGCTCACCGGTAGACCGTCTCCTAACATCTTACTCACCAGACCATCCCCCCACACCACCGGTTCCGTCGTCCGGGGCATCCGGAATCGGCCAGTTAGGAGAAAAAAATGTCCAAGCTCCCCCATAGCCGGAAACTGATCGGAAGCGACCGCGTCGAAGGCACCGACGTCTACGGCGTCGACGGCGACAAGATCGGCTCGGTGAAAAATTTGCTGATCGAGAAGCGTGGCGGCCAAGTGAAAGACGTCATCGTGTCGGTCGGTGGCTTTCTCGGCATCGGCAGCAAACTGCATAGCTTGCCTTGGAGCAAGTTCGACTACGACACCGATCTGGAGGGCTATCGCCTCAATGTCACGGAGGACCAGCTCAAGGACGCGCCCAGCTACAAGGAAAACGACCAGGATCGGCCCTACGACACGGACTATCAGTCCAAGGTCTACACCTATTGGGATGAGGATCCGTACTGGGACGGCGACCGCCCCGCCGGACGTCCCTGAACCCTCTGCTGTCGGGGAGAGGGAATGGCGCCGGTCGTGTAAGGCCGGAACAGTACCTGCGGGCCCCCTCAGCCGACCCCAAACTTCCACTAGGCACGCGGAAGCGCTGCGTAAGTCCCCCATGCGTCGACGCGCGGCGAATTCGTGGAACCAATCCCCAATCACCGAACTCCAGACGGAGACGAAAAATGAAACGCACACTTATCGCACTCGCTCTCGCCGGCATCATGGCGGCGCCCATTGCCGCCCAGGCCGCCAAGGAGGGCGAGGACGCCATGTCCTGCCAGGATTTCATGACCATGAGTTCCAATGACCAGATGAAATCCATGGAAACCCACAAGATGGATGCCATGAAGTCCCACGATCAGGCGAAAAAAGCGAAGCCTGCGGAAGAAATGGCCTCCGATATGATGCTCGACAAAGCCGTCACCGGCTGCACTGAGCATCCGGACAGGACCGTTTACGAAGTCCTCGGCGGCGAATAGAAGGTCGATATTCATCGGCTCGGAGGGCGAAGGGCGCTTGGCGTCCTTCGCCCTTCATCCTTCGAGCCCTTTCAGTTGCCCCCGTCAACCACTGGGGACGCCGCCGCTCGCACCCCACCGATCGAGGCCAGGACCGCGCCGGTGAAGCAGACCGCCAAACCGGCCAAGGTGGCATTCGAGTGGCCAACCCGGCCCTCGATGGCCTGCATCAGGAAGACGACGAAGGGGATTAGCGCGGCAGCCGTGCCGACGGCGAGGGACGAACTGAGCGAGATTGCCTTTTGCACCGCGTAGACCGGGAAGGCCAGGACCACGAGGCCAATGCCGACCGCGAGGGCGATCTCGGCGAGTGGAATCGGGGCCTTGGCGTCGAAGCCGAGCCGCCATGCGACCAGTGCGATGAACAGGTAAAGTGGAAAACGCACGGCATAGAGGACGCCCGGCCCGACGCCTTTCCGATCCAGGCGTTGGCCGACGAGAATCATGGCCGTGATGAATATCCCGGCCATGGTCGCGAGCGCCGCCCCTGCCAGGGCGATAAGCGACCCGCCGCGCAAGAAACCCGACCAGCCGAATACCGTGATCGCGGTGAGCAGCAGAAGGCCGGCCGCCAGCACGGCATAGCCGATGCGCACGAGCGGGCTGCGCACCGCCTTGGCCTCCGCCATGCCGAGACGCCCAATGACGAGCGCCGCAAGCGGAATGATGCCGGTGAACAGGGTGAAGGCGACGGCGGGTTCAACCAGTTGGACAGCGGCGAAATAGGTCACCCAGCCGCCAGCGGTGGCGAGGTTCAGGCCGATCAGGGCGCGGCGGTTCGCCAAGGCGATGGCGATCTGCGTCGGATCGCGGCGCCAGGACCAAAGACCGACGACGAGCGCCGAGGGCCCGAAGACCAACAGGCCCATCACGAACCCGTCCATCCGTTGCAGAGTGCCGCCCAGGAAGACGGCCTGAACCGCGTCCAGCAGAATGAAGGTGGTGCACCATGCGAGACCGGGCAGCGCCGCCCTCATCGGGTGCTCTTGGCGGGTTCGGGTGTCCGGGAAGCCGTCATGCATGCGGCGAAGCAGAGTGCGATCCTCGCCCTTCGACAGGCTCAGGACGAAGACGGCGGGGCTTGCTTGAAACCCGGCCGAATTCGCGTCAGTCGCACTCGGCCCGGCCCCATTCCCGCTTTTCAAGCCGTCATACTTCGACAGGGTCTGCATGAGGACCTCACCCAGAGCCTGTCGAAGGGCGAGGCCCCTGGCACAATCCCGCATCCCGCGAACACTCGGCAATGCCGCAAGGCCTGCGCCGCCGCCCGGTCACGCCGCCTGTTTGCAGACCTGGGCGATCTGGCGGCCGGCGAGGTCGATATCCTCGGCCTCGATGCCGTAATGGGTGACGAAACGCAGGCGGCGGCCCTTGGGCGGGTTGATGCGCACCCCGGCCTCTGCCAAGTCCGCCACGAAGCGCACCGGGTCCGGCCCGCCTTCGGGCAGCTCGACGAAGACCATGTTGGTCTGGATTGCACCCGGATCGATGGCCAGCCCGGCCTCGGCCAGATGGGTCGCGAGGCGCTTGGCCGTCGCGTGATCCTCCGCCAAGCGTTCGATCATCGATTCGAGGGCGACGACGCCCGCGGCGGCGAAGATGCCCGCCTGGCGCATGCCGCCGCCGACGGCGTGGCGCCAATGGCGCGCCGCCTCGATGAAGTCTCGGCTGCCGCACAGGACCGAGCCGACAGGGCAGGCCAGACCCTTGGTCAGGCAGAAGGTGATGGAATCGACCGGGCGGACGAGATCGGCGGCGGGCACGCCCAGCGCGACCGCCGCATTGAAGATGCGCGCGCCGTCGATATGGACCTTGAGACCGCGTTTATGGGCGGCCTCGGCCAGGGCCGCGGTGCCTGCGGGAGAGAGGCAGATGCCGCCGGCCGCGTTATGGGTGTTCTCCAGGCAGAGCAAGGTCGTCCTGGGGTGCAGGACACTGTTGGGGAAGATCGCGGCCTCGAGCTGGGCCACGGTCATGAAGCCGCCGCCGGTCTGCACCGTGCGCGGATAGACCGAGCCGAGGGTGGCGACATGCCCGGCCTCGTTGTTGGCGATATGGCAGGCGGCGTCGAGGATTACCGAATCGCCCCGGTCGGTATGAGTCAGCACGGCAGCCAGATTTCCCATCGTGCCGCTGAGGACGAGCAGCCCCGCCTCCATCCCCAGGGCCTCGGCCGCCTTCTCTTCCAAAGCGTGGACCGTGGGGTCGTCGCGGTAATAGTCGTCGCCCAATTCGGCCTCGTACATGGCCCGGCGCATCTCGGGCGACGGATGCGAGACGGTGTCGCTGCGCAGATCGATCAGCCGGTTCATTGTTTTCTCCCCCAAGGCGTCGAACGTCGAATAGCCCCGATTAGAGCACTCGGGACGGCCGGCGAGGAAGCCCCCGGATCGATCGGCGGCCGGTGCTGCCCATGTCCCGTGTCGCGCCCTATACTCGCCCGCCGTCTCGTCCCCGAGTCACTGGCAGGAGCCCTGATGACTCAGAGCCTGATCGAGCAGTTCATCATCCTTTGGGTCGTCATCGACCCGATCGGCACGATCCCGGTGTTTATCGCTGTGACTGCGCGGGTCGAGCCTTCGCGGCGATGGAAGGTCGCTTTGGACGCCGTTCTCGTCGCGACCGGCGTGCTCATGTTCTTCCTGGTCGCCGGGCAATTCCTGATAGACGCCCTCGGCATCAGCCTCGTCTCCTTCCAGATCGCCGGCGGTCTGGTGCTGTTCCTCTTCGCCCTCACCATGATTTTCGGCGATTCGAAGCCGGCAAAGGAGGCTGGCGATGTTCGTGCCGGGAGGCAGGAGGCATCGCCTGCCGTCTTCCCCCTGGCCGTGCCGTCGCTGGCCTCGCCTGGCGCGATGCTCGCGATCGTGCTGCTCACCGACAACAACGGGTTCAGCATCGGGGAGCAAGCGGTGACCGCGGCGCTTATGCTGGCCGTCATCGCCATCGCCTTCCTGCTCATGCTGGCCGCCGGGCCAATTCTGAAAGTCATCCGGGTGAGCGGCGCGGAAGTCATCAGCCGGGTGATGGGCTTGGTCCTGGCATCGGTGGCGGTCGACAACGTCATCGCCGCCTTCATCGAATTGCTGCGCACCACCGAAATCTAATTCGGGCGCGCGAGGCGGCCTTTCACCGCCCTTCCCCAGTCGATCCCAAATTCCATCGGCATAGCCTATACTCCGATACCTAATTCTCCGATCACCGGATGGCGGTTCGAACAGATGGTCGATAGCGTACTCGAACAATTCGTCGTTCTCTTCGTCATCATGAATCCCATCGGGATCGTTCCGATCTTCATCGCGGCCACCGCGAGCAACAAGCCCGCGGAACGGCGGATGATCGCTATCCAGGCGGCAATCGTCGCGGCGGGCGTCTTGTTGTTCTTCATCGTCACCGGCCAGTTCCTGATCGAGGCGATGGGCATAAGCCTGCCGGCCTTCCAGATCGCCGGCGGCATCGTCCTGTTGCTTTTCGGGCTCACCATGATTTTCGACGCCCCGACATCGGCCGCGGAGACAGACGATGCCGGCAAGCCAGGACAGGAAGTATCGCCGGCGGTCTTCCCTATCGGCGTGCCGGCGCTCGCCGGGCCCGGCTCTCGATGCTCGCGGTCGTCCTGCTGACGGACAACAATCGCTTCAGCTTCGAGGAGCAGGCCGTGACCGCCGTGCTCATGCTCGTGGTGGTCGCGATCGCAGGGTTGCTGATGCTGGCCGCCGGGCCGATTCTGAAGGTCATCCGGGTCGGCGGCGCGGCGATCATCAGCCGCGTGATGGGATTGGTCCTAGCCTCCATTGCCGCCAACAACGTCATTGAGGCCGTGATCGAATTGCTGCGGACGACCGAGATCTAGCGAAACGATACGCACGCCGCCGCCTGGAGACCCCACCATCATGATCGCCGCCACCTTCGCCTGCGCCCTGACCTTCGCCGCGATCCATCTGTTCATCGGGCGGATGAGCGGACTGCACGCGGCGCGGCGCAGCGGCTGGCTGTCTTTTTGCGGCGGGGTCGCCGTGGCCTATGTCTTCCTGCATGTCCTGCCGGAACTCGCCGTCCATAACGCGGTGCTAGCCAAATGGATCGGCGAGGACGCCTTGGTCGCCGACCAGCTCGTTTATCTCGTCGCACTGCTCGGCTTGGTCGTCTTCTATGGGTTGGAGCGCCATGTCCAGACATCGCGCCGGGAGAACCGCGCCGAAACCGGCGAAGACCGACCGAATGAGGCCGTGTTCCACATCCATATGGCGGCCTTCGCCCTCTATAACCTGATCATCGGTTATCTGCTGCTGCACCGGGAGGAACCCGGCTTCCTCTCCCTCGCCCTCTACGCCACCGCGCTGGGGGTCCATTTCCTGAGCAGCGATTTCGGCCTGTTTCTTCATCACCGCACGGAATACGAGCGGCGGGTGCGCTGGATCATGGCCGGGGCGGTGCTCGCCGGCTGGACTCTGGGGCTGGTCATCGAGGTGCCGGAAGCCGCCCTCGCCCTGATCTTCGCCTTTCTCGCCGGCAGCGTGGTGATGAACGTGATGAAGGAAGAACTGCCGGAGGATAGGGCCGCCCGCTTCGCGCCCTTTTTCGGCGGCACAGTGCTCTACGGCGCGGTGCTGTTGGTCGCTTGAACTTCGGCATAACACGCTATTGCGCCCGGCCTTACATGGGAGCAGCATTCGAAACGGTTCCCTCGCATCGCAGCGTGCGTAGCAATGCCAAGACATGTCGGATGGACCACCGTCGCAGCGGCCTTCGTTGTGGCAGTTTCGGCCACCGCGGTTCGCGCCGACATGGCCGCCGACTTGGAAACCTGCGAGAACGGCCGTGACAACCCCGCCGCCCAAGTCGCGGCCTGCACGAACATCATCGAAGCCGGGCAAGTCGAAAATATGGCGGGCGCCTATTTCCTGCGCGGCCACGCTTTCTACCGCCAGGGTCAATTCGATTCGGCGATCTCAGACGTCACTCGTTATCTCGCCTTTTTCCCCGACAGCGCCGCTGCCTATGTCAACCGAGGCGCGGCCTACAACGAAAAGGGCGAGAACGATCTCGCGCTGGCGGATTATGACGCGGCGATCCGTCTCGACCCGACAAACGCCTTCGCCTTCATCAACCGCGCCAATGTCTGGAGCGAGGAAGGCGAACCCGAGAAGGCTATCGCGGACTTCACCGAAGCCATACGGCTTGATCCGAAAGACCCGAAGCCCTATCGCCTCCGCGCGAGGATCTGGGAGAACGAGGGGGCGTTTGCGCGGGCCATCGAAGGCTACAATCAGGCGCTGCGGGTCGATCCCGGCTATGTCGACGCACTCAACAGCCTGTCCTGGCTGCTCGCCACCGGGCCACGCGAGATCCGAAACGGCGTCGAAGCCGTGCGACTCGGCGAAAAGGCCGTCGCGCTGGCAAACGAGGGCTATATCCACGTCACGCTGGCCGCCGCCTATGCCGAAGCCGGCGATCCGATGGCGGCGCTTCGCGAGTACGAGACCGCCATCCGTTTGGACAATGCCTACACCAGTCGCTACCAGCAGGACCTCAAGACACGCGGCTATTATGCGGGAGCGGTCGATGGCTTCCATGGTCCCGGCACGCGCAGCGCAATCGAGGCCTGCGTCCGAGCCGGCTGCCAGCTTCTGACAGACTGATTCAGCGCTGCATCCTGCCCGCGCCCGGCGCGCCGGTCTTGCGGAGCCCGAACCACAGCCTGCTCAACCTGTTGAGCGGGCATCCGGCGCGTCCTATGATCGCGGAATCTTGGGGAGTGGGGGCGGCGATGGAACGCAGCAACGAGCGTCAGGCCTGGATCAACGGCGAATTCGTGCCGGAGAGCCGCTGCGTGGTGTCCTTCCGGGACCGCAGCTTCAAGTTCGGCGACGGCGTCTTCGACATGACGCGCACCTTCGGTCACAAGCTGTTCAAGCTCGACGAGCATATCGACCGGCTCTACCGCTCGCTCAGCTATGTCCGCATCGATCCGGGCATCTCGCCCAAGGAGATGAAGGACATCACCGAGGAACTGACCGAGCGCAACTTGCATCTGATCGGCGAGGGCGACGACTACTGGGTCGGCCAGCGGGTCAGCCGCGGCACCTTCATCCCCGAAGCCGATATCCACAGCTCATCCGGTCCGACCGTGATCGTCGAATGCACACCCCTGCCGCTCAAGGCGCGCGCCGCGCTCTACCGCGACGGTATTGCGGTGGTCGTGCCGGCGACGCGGCGCAGCCCACCGGACAGTTTCAGCCCGCGCGCCAAATCGCATAACTACCTGAACCTGATCATGGGCGATCTGGAGGCGAAGGCCGCCGATCCGGAAGCCTGGGCCGTGCTGCTCGACCAGAACGGCAATGTCACCGAGGGCATGGGCTCCAACTTCTTCTCCGTGCGCGACGGTGTGGTGCGCACACCGCGCGCCCAGTTCGTGCTGCCCGGCGTGGTGCGCCAGACGGTGATCGACCTGGCGCGCGAAAACGGCATTCCGATGGAAGAATGCGATATCGACCTCTACGACGCTTATACCGCGGATGAGGCTTTCCTAACCTCGACCAGTCTCTGCGTCTGCCCGGTGCGCAGCATCAACGGCAATCGCGTGGGCGGGGCGGATGCCCCCCTGCCCGGTCCGATCACGCAGCGCCTGTCCGACGCCTTCAAGGATTACGTGAAATTCGATTTCGTCGCCCAGTATCTAGGCAGCCTCGACGGCTGAGGCCGGGCGCGACAGAGACCGACATTCGAGACAATCGAGAAACGGATAACAGGGTGAAGTCATGAAACGTTCGAAACTCATTGGCCTTCTCGTGCTCGTCGCGGTGGTCGTCGCCGCAATCGTCGTCTTCGAGCCGTTCAAGAAGGAACGCGCCGACAAGGTCACGCTCGGCTTCGTCACCACCTTGTCCAAGGGGCCGGCCATCATCGGCAAGCACATGCAGGACGCGGTAAACCTCGCGCTGGAGCATATCGGCGGCAAGCTGGGCGGCATCGAGACCGAGGTCATCTTTGCAGATGACGAGTTCGATCCCGAGGTCGGGCGTTTGCGCACCGAGGAACTCGTCCAGCAGAACAAGGCCGATTTCGTCGCCGGCTATATCTGGTCGAACGTGCTGCTCCAATCGCGCGCGCCGGTCCTCAAGGCCGAGACCTTCCTGATCAGCACCAATGCCGGACCTCACCAACTGGCCGGTGAGGAATGCAGCCCCTTCTTCTTCTCCACCTCCTGGCAGAACGACCAGACTCCGGAAGCGATGGGCGAATATCTGAACCAGGCCGGCATCAAGCGCATCTATGTCCTTTCGCCCAACTATCCGGCGGGCAAGGACATGGCGGCCGGCGTGCGTCGCACCTTCAAGGGCGAGATCGTGGGCGAGACTTTCACACCCTGGCCGGGCCATGCCGACTGGTCGGCCGAATTCGCCAATATCCGGGCGATGGACCCCAAGCCGGAGGCTGTCTTCGCCTTCTATCCGGGCGGTGCTGGCGTCAAGTTCGTCAAGCAGTACGACCAGTCGGGTCTGAAGAACGACATCCCGCTCTACACCGTGTTCACCACGGACACGACGACCCTGGAGGCCCAGGGCGATGCGGCGCTGGGCATGAAGGCGACCATGTTCTGGAGTCCGGACATGGACAATCCGACGAACAAGAAATTCGTCTCGGAGTTCGAGAAGAAATACGGCTATACCCCGTCGTCCTACGCGGCGCAGACCTATGACGGAATCATGCTGATCGACAGCGCGGTGCGCGCGGTCGGCGGCAACCTTTCCGACAAGGACGCGGTGCGCAAGGCACTTGAGGCGGCCGATTTCTCGTCGGTGCGCGGACCCTTCAAGTTCAACACCAACCATTTCCCGATCCAGAACTTCTATCTGCGCGAAGTGGTGAAGGGTGACGACGGCAAGCTGATGACCAAGATCGTCGCGACCGTCATCGAGAACGGCGAGGACGCCTACGCCAAAGACTGCAAGATGTAGGCGCGCCACCATCCGGACACGGCGAGCGGGGGCGCGGCACGGCCCGCCCCCGCTTTCCGTATTCGCCTTTCGTCACATCACCGAAGACCGCTCGATCCGATGACCGTCGTCCTCCTGTTCGAACAGCTCCTCAACGGGCTCCAGCTCGGCATCATGCTGTTCCTGATGGCTGCGGGTCTGACCCTGGTCTTCGGCATCATGAATCTGATCAACCTCGCCCATGGTTCGCTCTACATGGTCGGGGCCTATCTCGCCGCCGCCTTCATGCAATGGACCGGCTCCTATATCTGGGGCGTCCTGCTCGCCCTGCCGGCGACCATGGCGGTGGGCATCGTCACCGAGGTCGTCGTTCTGCGCAGCCTCTACGCCCGCGATCACCTGGATCAGGTGCTGGCGACCTTCGGCCTGATCCTGTTCTTCAACGAGGCGGTGCGCCTGATTTGGGGTCCGCAGCCGCAGTTCATCGACCTGCCTGAATTCCTGTCCGGCCAGATCGAGATCATTCCCGGCTCGCCCTATCCCAGCTTTCGCTTGGGGATCATCCTGGTCGGCCTCGCCACGGCCGCCTTCCTCTATGTCCTGGTGACGCATACCCGGATCGGGATGCGGATACGCGCGGGCGCCTCGGACCGGGTCATGGCCGGGGCGCTGGGTATCGATATCCGCCTGCTGTTTACCCTGGTCTTCGGCCTGGGCGCCGTTCTGGCAGGGCTCGCCGGCATGATGGCCGCGCCCATCGTTTCGGTGCAGTCCGGCATGGGCGAGGAGATCCTGATCCTGACCTTCGTGGTCATCGTGATCGGGGGCATCGGGTCGATACGCGGTGCCTTCCTGGCTGCCATCCTGATCGGCGTGATCGACACGATGGGCCGGGCCTTCCTGCCTCAGTTGCTGGAGACCTTCCTTGAACGCGGCGCGGCCCATACCGCCGGCTCGACCATCGCCGCCATGCTGACCTATCTGCTGATGGCCGTGGTGCTGTTCTTTCGGCCCCAGGGCCTGTTTCCGCCACGCAGCCGATGAAGCCGGACCCAAAGCCCGTGAAAGCGCCCTCCTCCGCCACGGTCCAGTCGGCCCGTACGACCGCGATCCAGATCGTCTTCGGCTTCCTCGCCGTCATGCCCCTGCTGGCGCTGGCCCTGGACGAGCCCTTCTACCTCACCCTGTTCGGCCGGGTGATGGTCTATGCCATCGCCGCCCTGAGCCTGGATCTGATCCTGGGCTATGGCGGCATGGTCAGCTTCGGTCATGCCGCCTTCCTGGGGGTCGGCGCCTATACCGTCGGGATCCTCTCCTTCCACGGAATCGAGTCGGCCTTTCTGCAATGGCCCGCCGCACTCCTGTTCTCGGCTCTCGCCGCCGTGCTGATCGGCTATGTCAGCCTGCGCACCAGCGGCGTCTATTTCATCATGATCACCTTGGCCTTCGCGCAGATGTTCTTTTATTTCTTCACCAGCCTTGAGGTCTATGGCGGCGACGACGGGTTGACGATCTGGAAGCTGTCCTCGTTCGGCGGCCTGATCTCGCTCGACGACAACCTGACCCTTTATTATGTGATCTTCACCGCGCTCGGCGGCTGCCTCTATCTCTCTCACCGGCTGGTCAATTCGCACTTCGGCCGGGTTCTGCAGGGCATCAAGTCCAACGAGACGCGGATGCGCGCCATCGGCTATCCGACCATGCGCTACAAGCTACTGGCCTTCACCATCTCGGGCACCATGTGCGGGCTGGCCGGCGTGCTGCTGGCCAACCAATCCGAGTTCGTCGCCCCGAGTTACCTCGCATGGCACCGTTCGGGCGAGTTGATCGTGATGGTTCTGCTGGGCGGCATGGGCACCCTGTTCGGCCCGGTGATGGGCGCTATCGCCTTCATGCTGCTGGCGCATTTCCTGGCCGACCTGACGATCTATTGGCCGGTCATTTTCGGCCCCTTCCTGATTGCCGTGGTGTTGTTCGGGCGCGGCGGCCTCCACGGCCTGATCGGCAGGATGGGAGGCAAGGGTGGCTGAACCCCTGCTGCGCATCGACGGACTGACCAAACGGTTCGGCGGGCTGATCGCCTGCGACGCGGTCTCCCTCGATATCGCGCCGGGCGAGATCCACGCCGTGATCGGACCCAACGGCGCGGGCAAGACGACCCTGGTCGCGCAATTGGGCGGCGCCCTGCGCCCGGACGAGGGAAGCGTCGTCTTCGAGGGCCGCGACATCACCCGCGCCACACCGGAGGAGCGCTCTCGACGGGGCATCGCCCGCTCGTTCCAGATCACCAGCGTCTTCGCCGGGTTCAGCGCCTTGGACAATGTCGCCTTGGCCGTGCAGGCCCATGCCGGGCATAGTTTCCGATTTTGGCGGTCGGTTGCCGGGGACGCGGAACTGGAAGATCCGGCGCTCGCGGCGCTGGAGCGCATCGGCCTGGGCGACCGCGCTGGCGATCCGGCCGGCGATCTGAGCCATGGCGAAAGGCGCCAACTCGAACTCGCCATGGCCCTGGTGACGGAGCCGCGCCTGCTGCTGCTCGACGAACCGACAGCGGGCATGGGGCGCGAGGATTCGGACCGCATGATCGCGCTGCTCGACGCGCTGAAGGGCGAACGGACCATGCTGCTGGTCGAGCATGACATGGACGCGGTCTTCGCCCTGGCCGACCGCATCACCGTGATGACCTATGGCAAGGTCATCGCCACCGACACGCCCGCGGCGATCCGCGCGAATGAAGCCGTCCGTGCCGCCTATCTCGGCACGGACGAGGTTGCGTGATGGCGCCGATGCTGACCCTCAGCGACGTTCGGGCGGCCTATGGCGAAAGCGAGGTCCTGTTCGGCGTCGATCTTACGGTCGAGGCGGGCGAGGTCGCGACCCTGCTGGGCCGCAACGGCATGGGCAAGACGACGACGGTGCGCGCAATCATGGGATTGCTGCCCGCGAGCGGCGGCGAAATCCGCTTCGAGGGGCAGCCGATCCAGGCGCTGCCGGCCTACCGCATCGCCCAGGCCGGGTTGGGCCTGGTCCCGGAAGGCCGGCATATCTTTCCCAATCTTTCCGTGCGCGAGAACCTGATCGCCACGGCCGCGAACCGGCGGCGCGAGGCGGAACCCTGGACGGTCGAAAGGGTCTTCGAGATGTTTCCGGGCCTGGCCGAAAGGCGGACCAGCATGGGAGCCCTGCTGTCAGGCGGCGAGCAGCAGATGCTGGCCGTCGGAAGGGCGCTGATGACCAATCCGCGCCTGTTGATCCTGGACGAGGCGACCGAGGGGTTGGCGCCCCTGGTGCGCGCCGAGATATGGGCCTGCCTCGAACGCCTCAAGGGAGAGGGACAATCAATCCTGGTGATCGACAAGAATGTTGAGGCCCTGGCTCGGATCGCCGATCGCCATCACATTCTGGAAAAAGGCCAGGTGGTCTGGGCCGGTAGCTCGGCCGACTTGCGCGCCGATCCTGATCTGCAACGCCGCCATTTGGGAGTTTGATGGCGCGATAGCGGGACCCGAACAGGCGCGGCAGGGGTGGAACGATGGGCATGATCGATCAGATCGTCGTGATTTCCGGCATCACGTTCCTGGTGATGATCGTCCCAGGGCCAGACATGGTCATCGTGATGCGCAGCACCCTGATCGGCGGCCGAGCCGCCGGGCTGAAATCCTCATTGGGTGTGCTGACCGGCAATCTGGTTCATATCGCCTATTGCGCGGCCGGGATCGGCTGGCTGATTTCCGAAAGCATCCTGGCCTTCAGCATCCTCAAATACGCCGGCGCGGCCTATCTCATCTACCTCGGACTGGCCGGCATCTTCTCCAAGACTCAATCTCTTCGCGTGGACGAAGCGGCGCGGGCTCCCTCAGGCCGTACCTGGTTCCTGCAGGGGTTTCTCAACAACATCCTGAACGTGAAAGGGTCGCTCTTCTATCTCGGCGTGTTCACCATGGTCATCACGCCACAGACCTCGACCGGCACGACCCTTCTGCTGATCGCGATCATGATGACGATCAGCGCGGCGTTCTGGCTGGTCTTCGTCTGCACTTTGGACAATATCGCCGTTCGGAGGTTTCTCGTGCGTGGCCAGCGCGCGGTCAATTGCGTGTTCGGGGGGGTGCTGATTTTCCTGGGAGTCAGGGTCGCCCTGGCCGCTCGCTGACGACAGATCGGTTCGCGAGTACACGCCTGCCCTCCTCCGTCGGCTTTTCCCTGCGGCCCATCATCCAACCGCGGCAGTCGGCGGCGCCGCAATGGCATTCGAACT
Organism: Pseudomonadota bacterium; assembly: GCA_027619995.1. GTDB lineage: Bacteria > Pseudomonadota > Alphaproteobacteria > CADEGL01 > CADEGL01 > JABIRQ01. Next base: position 14,242 of record JAQCGR010000034.1, read on the forward strand.
GCCGGGCCAGGCGGTCCTCCGTCGCGCCGTAATCCACCGAGAGCAGATCGCCTGGCGCTATATGGCGCCGCGCGATCAGGGTCAGGGCCGTCAAGTCGAAGCGAGCGTTCGGATCGCAAGCGTGCAGGATATAGCGGCAGAACCACGGATCGCTCATGTGCAGATCCGGCCCGATCTGGATGGTGTTCAGAGATCGCTCGGGCACGGTGACGCCGGAGAGTTGGGCAAGCCGAGCACCCGGCACGAAGCCGATCCTAGCGACAACCCCGCAGCCGCGCGCGTCACGCAGATCGACGATCTCGAATGCCGCTTCGCGCGGATGATCCGGATGGCCCGGAATCATCTCGGGATAGAAGGAACCAACCCGCGTGTCCGATTCCGCCATGCCCGTCTCCGCCCGCAGACCGAGATTACCGCCCGGTCGCCCCGCTCAGCACGCCCTTGATCTTCTCGACCGCGCAGGCCGGGCTCGACAGGGTCGGGTGCTTGGTCAGCTTTTCGATGCGGGCGTGCATGGGAGCCATGGAGTATTGGGCGAGCAAGACCACGTCGCATTTCTTGGGAAGTTTCAAAGCAGCCTCGACCACCTTGGCGTCATGGGTTTCGTGATCGTCCCGGCCCAAGGCGTCGAGCGCCCCCTCGGCCAGGATGGGGTCGATCACGACCGCGATGCCCCGAGCTTTCGCCGCAGCCTCGATCTCCACCGTCATCTCGTCGATGGTCGGCTGGAAGGTCGCAACCAGGCCCAGTCGCGGGCCGATCTCCAACGCACGCTCGATCATCGCCTCATAGGCCCGAAGCACGGGGACCGAAAGTTCCGCCCCCGCCGCCTCGATCGCCGCGCCGAAAGCCGAGCAGGAGAACAGCACGCAGCGCCCACCGATCGCCTCGCCGTGGCGCGCCAGGGTCGCGATTCGCGCGCTCAGTTCCGGCGTCAACTCGCCTGCCAACTGCCGGTCGATCAGCAGCGATTCGTCGAGCAGGTTGATCGGTTCCGCCTCCGGCCAAAGCTTGGCGAAGGCATCCATGATCGGTTGCAGCGAATTCCGGGTGGCGTGAACGATGGCGATCCTGGCGCCTTTGACCTTGGCCACGGCGATTTCCTTTCTACCCCGGTCTAGGGGCTACCCCAGTGTCGGGATGACGAATTCCGCGCCCTCGCGAATGCCGGTCGGCCAGCGCGAGGTGATGGTCTTGACCTTGGTATAGAAGCGCACGCCCTCCATGCCATGGACATTCATGTCGCCGAACAGCGAACGCTTCCAGCCGCCGAAGCTGTGATAGGCGACGGGCACCGGAATAGGCACGTTCACCCCGACCATGCCGACCTGGCAATGCGCGGTGAAATGGCGCGCGGAATCGCCATCGCGGGTGAAGATCGAGGTGCCATTACCGAACTCGTGATCGTTCACGAGTTGAAGCGCATTGGCGTAATCGGGCGCGCGCACGACGGAGAGCACCGGGCCGAAAATCTCCTCCTTGTAGATACGCATATCGGCGGTCACATCGTCGAACAAACAGCCGCCGATATAGTTGCCGTTCTCGTAGCCCTGGCGATCGACCTTGAAGCCGCGCCCATCGACCACGAGCTTGGCGCCCTCCTCGACCCCCAGATCGACATAGCCGCGCACCTTATCGAGATGCTGGCGGGTGACGAGCGGACCCATCTCGGATTCCGGATCCGTGCCCGGGCCGATCTTCAGGGCCTCCACGCGCGGCACCAGCCGTTCCATCAGAGCATCGCCCGCCGAGCCAACCGCGACGGCGACGCTGATCGCCATGCAGCGTTCCCCGGCAGAACCGTAAGCCGCGCCCATCAGGGCGTCGGTTGCCTGATCCATATCGGCATCGGGCATGACGACCATGTGGTTCTTGGCGCCGCCAAGGGCCTGGACCCGCTTATTATGCGCCGCACCCGTGTGATAGACGTATTCCGCGATCGGGGTCGAGCCGACGAAGCTGACCGCCTTGACCAGCGGGTCGGCAAGGATCGCGTCAACCGCCTCCTTGTCGCCGTTGACGACGTTAAGCACCCCATCCGGCAAACCTGCCTCCTTCAACAACTCGGCGAGGCGCATGGGGCAGGACGGATCCTTCTCGGACGGCTTCAGGATGAAGGTGTTGCCGCAGGCGATCGCCATCGGGAACATCCACATGGGCACCATTGCCGGGAAATTGAACGGCGTGATGCCGGCGCAGACGCCGAGCGGCTGTCGGATCGACCAAGCATCGACACTGGTGCCGACCTGCTCGGTAAAGTCGCCCTTGAGCAGGTTCGGAATGCCGGTTGCGAATTCCACCACTTCCATGCCCCGGGTAACGGAGCCCTTGGCATCCGGCAGGGTCTTGCCGTGCTCGGCAGTGACCAGCGCGGCCAATTCGTCGATATGCTCGACCAGCAGTTCCTTGAAGCGAAACATGATGCGCGCGCGCTGGATCGGCGGAGTCGCCGCCCAGGCCGGAAACGCTTCCTGCGCGTTGCGGACCGCCTGGCCGACGAGCTTCGCGCTGGCCAGGGACAGGTGGGCCGAAACCTCGCCAGTCGCGGGATTGAACACCTCGCTCTTGCGGCCGCTGTCGCCTGCGACGGACTTGCCGCCGATCCAGTGGTTGATGGTCTTCGTCATTCGGAAGCTCCTTGCCTGGGCACACCGCGAGCGCCGCGCACCGATCCATATGTCAGGTTCACCGGCGGTTATAGCAAATGGGTGTAGCGGGGCGAAACGGGCCAGAACGGTTTGGCCGCAAGAAGGCGGACATACCCGCTATGCGCGGCTGAAACCGCCTTCCCCGGCGATTGACGGCTCGCCCAAGGCAGCCTATGGGGATGGCGTGCCTTAGCAGGGGACCGGTCATGAACAAACTGCCCACCGTCGAGGATATCCGCGCCGCGGCCGCGCGCCTGAAGCCGGTCGCCCGGCTGACGCCGCTTCTGGAAGCGCCGCTTCTCAACGAGGCCCTGGGCGCGCGTGTCCTGATCAAGCCGGAGGTTCTGCAGCGCACGGGTTCGTTCAAGTTCCGCGGGGCCTACAACACCGTCGCCCAGCTCGACGACGCGGCGAAGAAGCGCGGCGTCGTGGCCTTTTCCTCGGGCAATCACGCCCAGGGAGTGGCCCATGCCGCCGCCCTGCTGGGCGCACCGGCGACCATCGTCATGCCCAAGGACGCGCCGGCCATCAAGATCGCCAACACCAAGGCCTATGGCGCGACGGTCGTGACCTATGATCGCCATACCGAAAATCGCGAAGCCATCGGCCAGCGAATTGCGGAGGAACGCGGTCTGACCCTGATCCGGCCTTATGACGACGCGCGGGTCATCGCCGGCCAGGGAACGGTCGGGCTGGAACTGATCGAGCAGGCCATCGCCATGGGCGCGCAGCCCGACCTCGTGCTCTGCCCCGCCGGCGGCGGTGGGCTCATCGCCGGGGTCTCAACCGCGGTCCAGGCCGCCGTGCCAGGCCTCGCGGTCTATGCCTGCGAGCCCGAGGGGCTGGACGATACCGCGCGCTCCCTCGTCGCGGGCGTACGCCTGGGCAACAATCCCGCCGCGCGCTCCTATTGCGACGCGCTGCTGGCCCCCATGCCCGGCGAGATCACCTTCGAGATCAACCGCAAGACCTTGTCCGGCGGCCTGGTCGTGACCGATCACGAGGTCGCCCTCGCCATGGCGGCGGCGTTCAAATTCCTCAAGATTGTGATCGAGCCTGGGGGCGCGGTCGCCCTGGCCGCCGCCTTGACCGGCAAGATCGACATCAAGGGCAAAACGGTTGCCATTGTGCTGTCGGGCGGCAATGTCGATCCCGAGACCTACCGCGCCGTCCTGGTAGAGGCCGGGGTGGCCTGAAGGCCGGGTTCGGGTGCCCGCCATGCCCTCCGACGCGGCGGACTATCGCCGACGCCATCCCGATCCGGCCTGGGTCGATCTTCTCGTCCCCGACCTTGCCGGGCGCTTGAAGGGGCGCCGCCTCGCCGCCGACCGCCTCGATTCGGCTTGCGCCGGAGAGGAGACGATCGCGCCGCACCATCTGGGCGCCGAAGAGGACGGTCCACCCTTGTTCTGCCGGCCCGTGGCCGGTCCGGCGCCGGTGCCCTGGAACGCCGAAGACGCCGCGCAGATTCTCTGCGCCCCGGTGGATCCGGCCTGGGATACCAGGGCGGTGCTGGAACGCCAAGCGAAGGACGCGCGAGGCGGCATCGAGAGTTTCGAAGCCCGGATCGAGTTGTATCTGTTCGAGGATCGTGAAGCCGGGGCGGCACCTCGCCCGCTCTCCACCGTCAGCGAAGCGCGCGGCGCGCTCGACGCTCTGGACCCGGCGGGTGCACTCTGGGCCAACCTGCTCGCGGCTTCGGAAGCCCAGGATCTTGGCCTCGCCGGAATCGAGAGCGCCCAAGGCGACGGCCGCTACCGCCTGCGGCTGGCCCCCGATGCCTGTCCCCGTGCAGTTGGGTGACCGCATCCTGCTCCTGCGCCGCGCGCTGGCGGGGATCGCGGCGGAAGCCGGGTCGATCGCCAGTTTCATGACCGTGCCCTTCACGGACGCGGCCCCGTCCCGCTTGGCGTTCCGGCTTGGATT
>JAQCGR010000365.1 GCA_027619995.1 Pseudomonadota bacterium
TCCGGCTCGGATGCCAACGAGACCAATTCCAAGCTGCTCTGGTACTACAACAACCTGCGCGGCAAGCCCGAGAAGAAGACAATCATCTCGCGCCTGCGCGGCTATCACGGTTCGACCGTCTTCTCCGGCTCGCTGACCGGCTTGCCGCTCTTCCACAACCATTTCAACCTGCCGCTCGGCCCGGTGCTGCACGCCCGCACGGCCCATCACTACTGGGGCGCCGAGCCCGGCCAGAGCGAGCTTGAGTTCAGCCAGCAGCTTGCCGCCGAACTGGATTCGATGATCGAGAAGGAAGGCCCGGAGACGGTGGCCGGCTTCATCGGCGAACCGGTCATGGGCACGGGCGGCATCCTGCCCCCGCCGGAAGGCTATTGGCAGGAAATCCAGAAGGTCTGCCGCAAGCACGACGTCTGCATCATTTCCGACGAGGTGGTCTGCGGCTTCGGCCGGCTGGGCTCCAATTTCGGCGCCACCCATTACGATTTCGAGCCGGACTTCATGACCATCGCCAAGGGCCTGTCCTCGGCCTATCAGCCGATCTCGGGCTCGATCGTCTCCAAGCGGGTGTGCGACGTGATCCTCGAGAAATCGTCGGAGATCGGTCCGCTCGGCCATGGCTATACCTATTCCGGCCATCCGATCGGCGCGGCGGCGGCCAACACCAACCTCGATATCATCGAGCGCGAGGACTTGATGGGGAACGCCAAGCGCACCGGCGCTTATTTCCAGGCCAAACTGCATGAGGTCTTCGACGACCATCCGCTGGTCGGCGAGGCGCGCGGCGTGGCCATGCTCGGCGCGCTGGAATTCGTTGCCGACAAGAACGGCAAGGAGCGATTCGATCCCACCCTCAAGGTCGGCGCCAAGGTCTCGGCCGCCTGCCTCAAGGAGGGTCTGATCGCCCGTGCCATGCCCGGCGGCGATATCCTGGGCTTCGCCCCGCCCCTGATCATGACGCCGGCCGAGGTCGACGACATGATCGCGCGCACCAAGCGCGGGGTCGATGCGGTGGCCGACGCCCTGGTGCGCAGCGGCGACTGGAAGGGCTAGGTGCCGGACGCCATCAATCTCGGCGATCTCTATGCCGCAAGGCAGAGGATCGCCGGGATCGTCCGGCGCACCCCGCTGGTTCCGGCCGAGGCGCTGTCGCCTCTGGCCGGGACGGCGGTGCATTACAAGCTCGAGATCCTGCAGGCGACCGGCGCCTTCAAGACGCGCGGCGCCGCCAACAAGATTCTCTCCCTGCCCGCGGAGGTGCGCGCCCGCGGCGTGACCACCGTCTCGACCGGCAATCACGGGCGCGCGGTCGCCTATGTCGCGCGGGCGGCGGGCTGCCGGGCGGTGGTCTGCCTGTCGGAACTGGTGCCCGAGAACAAGAAGGCGGCGATCCGCGCGGTGGGCGGCGAGGTGAAGGTCCATGGCCGTAGCCAGGACGAGGCGGCCGAGATCGCCTTTGCCTTGGAGCGGGACGAGGGCATGACCCTGATCAATCCCTTCGACGATCCCACCATCGTCGCCGGCCAGGGAACGGCGGGGCTCGAGATCATCGAGGATCTGCCCCGGGTCTACACCGTGTTGGTGCCGGTCTCCGGCGGCGGGTTGATCGGCGGCATCGCGGTGGCAATCAAGGCGGCCAATCCCTGGGCCCGGGTGATCGGCGTGTCGATGGACCGGGGCGCCGCGATGTATGAAAGCCAGAAGGCCGGCAAGCCGATCCTGGTCGAGGAGGTCGAAAGCCTGGCCGACAGCCTGGGCGGCGGCATCTTCCTGGACAACAAATGGACCTTCGGTCTGGTGCGCGATCTGGTCGACGACCTGATCCTGGTGACCGAGGAGGAGATCGCCCGCGCCATGGCCTTCCTGCTCGACCGCGAGCATTTCGTCGTCGCCTGGGGCGGCGCTGTCGGCGTGGCGGCGATCCTGGCGGGCAAGGTCAAGAATCTGGGCGAGAATTGCGCCGTGCTCTTGAGCGGCACCAATGTCGATTCCAAGCGCCTGCGCCAGATCACGGCCGAGCAGGCCGATTGGCTCGACACGCTGGGATAGGGGAGACGGGCCGATGAGCGTCGTGATCCTGACAGAGAAGGAGTTGCGCCGCTGCGTGGCGCTCGATCGTGCGGCGGTGGATGCCGTGGCGGCCTGTTTCACGGCCCTGGCCGACGGCAAGGCCGAGAACCCGCCGATCATGCATATCGGCATCGCCGAGCATGTAGGTGATATCGATATCAAGAGCGCCTTCATCAGCGGCTTCGACCGGGTCGCGGTGAAGATCGCCGCCGGTTTCTACAACAACCACAAGCTGGGCCTGCCCAATTCCCCGGCCAGCGTGGTCCTGGTCTCCGCCCGAACGGGCATCGTCGAGGCCGTGCTGCTCGACAATGCCTATCTGACCGATCTGCGCACGGGCGCCGCGGGGGCGGTCGCGGCCCGCCATCTGGCCCCGGCCAAGGTCGAGACGGCCGGGGTGATCGGCGCCGGCGTTCAGGCGCGCTACCAGATGGAGGCGCTGAAACTGGAACGCGATTTCAAGCGCATCCTGGTGCTCGGCCGCAGCAAGGCGAATGTCGACCGCTATATCGCGGAGATGGCCGAAAGGCTGGGCGTCGCGGTCGAGGCCGCGCCGGATGCCGAGACCTTGGTGCGCGAAAGCCAGGTGGTGGTGACCACGACGACCTCGAAAGCGCCCCTGGTCATGGCCGATTGGCTGCATCCGGGCCTGCTCGTGACCTCGGTGGGTAGCGACCTCGCCGGCAAGCAGGAACTGGAAGCGGCCTGCCTGAACCGGGCCGATCGGGTGGTCTGCGACCGCTGGGCGCAATGCTCGAAGATGGGCGAGTTGCAGCACGGCGACCTGACCGAGGAGCAGGTGACGGAGATCGGCGAGATCACCGCCGGCCGCGCCGAGGGGCGGACGAGCGAGGAGCAGATTATCGTCTGCGACCTGACCGGCACGGGCGCCCAGGACACGGCCATCGGCAATGTCGCCTACGACAAGGCCCTGGGGGCGGGCATGGGGCTGACCATCGAGAACTAATACGCCGCCCGATCATGGCGTGCGTGGTGCCACACTCCCACCTCAC
>JAQCGR010000366.1 GCA_027619995.1 Pseudomonadota bacterium
GCAGGACTACATCCAGGCGCACATGTGGCTCAACCTCGCCGCCGCGCAGGGTCATGAGAAGGCAATCAAGCTCCGCGACGTTGTCGCCCGCCTCATGACCCCCGATCAGATTGCTGAGGCGCAACGCCTCGCCAAGGAATGGCTGGAGAAGCACCCGCAATGACGTGGCGGAAGGACAGGTTCGAGCGCCTGGTCGCCGGGATCGGCTTGCGTGTTCACGCCGACGAAACGGTGCTTGCTCGCCAAATCGCCGGATTGATCGAACCAACCACTTGAGCCCGCCACGGCCAGATAGCTTTAATTACAGTCGAGGTGTGGGATCGAATGTGGGACCACAGTTTCAATTCCAGTAAATTATTACCATATTTCAATAGATTACTGAAAGATAATGGCGGAGGGTGTGGGATTCGAACCCACGCTACCCTGTCGGGTAGACGGATTAGCAATCCGCTGCATTCGACCACTCTGCCAACCCTCCGCGGTGGGCCGAACATGGCCCGCCCTTCTAGCGACGGCCTCCCGCTTAGTCAACGCGGCCGAACGCCTTTCGGGCGGCATTCATCGGGCGCGGCCGTCGATTGCCGGCGTTAACCATTCGCCAACCCTTTTGCCGCCATCCTGCATGAGCCGGCCCAGGCCGGTTTTGGAATGGCTTCCAGGATGGAGGCGGGCATGGCCCTCTCGAAACGTTGCATCGAAACCTTGGTGGACCTGGTCGAGATCAAGTTGAGCACGATCCAGGTCTTCGATCGCGAAGACGCGAAGGAACTCGCGGTGCTGGAGGCCTGCCGGGACGAGCTCTCGGCCCTGGCCCGCGGCGCTCCGGTCAAGGCGCCCCAGGTGGTCGCCATGACGCGCGGCCAAGCGAAGGCGGCCGTCGCCGCCTGAGCGGTCGCCCCTAACCCGGCACCGCCATGCCGCGCTGCACCGCCGGGCGGGCGGTCATCGCTGTGAACCAGCGCTGGACCTCGGGGAAATCCGCGAGATCCATGCCCTGCCATTCGTGGCGCGAGATCCAGGGATAGATCGCGATATCGGCGATCGAATAATCCGCGCCGGTCACCCAGGCGCGGCCCGCGAGGCGCGTGTCGAGCACACCGTAGAGGCGCTTCGCCTCGTCGGTATAGCGCTTGATGGCATAGGGAATTTTCTCAGGCGCGAAACGGCGGAAATGGTGCGCCTGGCCCAGGAAGGGGCCCGCCCCGCCCATCTGCCACATCAGCCATTCCAGGCATTGGATGCGCAGCAGCGGGTCTTGCGGCATCAGCCGGCCGGTCTTCTCCGCCAGATAGATCAGGATCGCCCCGGTCTCGAAGACCGAGACCGGCCGCCCTGCCGGGCCTTCGGGATCGAGGATGGCCGGGATCTTGTTGTTGGGGCTGATCGCCAGGAAGGCCGGGTCGAACTGGTCGTCCTTCATAATATTCACGGGATGGACCGTGTAGGGGAGACCCAATTCCTCCAGGGCGATCGAGATCTTGTAGCCGTTGGGCGTGCCCCAGGTATGGAGTTCGATCGGCGCGGCCATGGCTCAGCGCTTCACGTATTGGGCGTCGCCGAAGAGCATCTGCTTGGTCTTCTCGTCCATCGGCCCCTGGCGGCGCCGCTCGATCAGGACCTTCAGCGCCTTCTCCACCGCCGGGCGGGCGTTGTTCGCGTCGAACCAGCGTTGGACATTGGGAAAATCCACCATCGCTACGCCCTGATTCTCGTAGCTGCGCAGCCAGGGCATGATGGCCATATCGGCAATCGTGAACTCGCCCGCCGCGACCCAGTCCTTGCCCGCCAGCTGGCGGTCGAGCACGCCGTAGAGGCGGTTGGCCTCCTTGGTGTAGCGGTCGATGGCGTATTGGATCTTCTCGGGCGCATAGCCCCGGAAATGATGCGCCTGGCCCAGCATCGGCCCGATGCCGCCCATCTGGAACATCAGCCATTGCAGCACGTCGTAGCGCTTGCGCGGCTCGGCCGGGAAGAACTTGCCCGTCTTCTCGCCGAGATATTGTAGGATCGCGCCGGACTCGAAGATGCTGATCGGCTTCCCGCCGGGGCCGTCCTGGTCGACCATCGCCGGCATCTTGTTGTTCGGGCTGATCATCAGGAAATCGGACTTGAACTGGTCGCCCGAGCCAATATCGATGGCGTGAACATTATACGCCAGACCGCATTCCTCGAGCATGATATGGACCTTGTGCCCGTTCGGGGTGGGCCAGGTGTAGAGATCGATCATCGCTTCTCTCTTTCTTCTCGTTGCCCGCGCCAATCGGCGTGTTTTGCGTCAGCGCCGTTTGTATTGTTCGTCGCCGAACAGGTTCTTCCAGGACTCTTTGGTGAACTTGCCGGCCTTGTCCTCCAGCCGGGCCATGTCGCGGCTCACGGCGGGGCGCGCCGAGATCGTCTCGAACCAGCGCTTCACATGGGGGAAGTTCTCGATCTTCTGGCCCTGGCGCTCGTAGAGCCGGCACCAGGGGAAGATCGCCATATCGGCGATCGAGTAGCCGCCGCCGGCGACCCAGTCCTTGTCGCCGATCTGCTTGTCGAGCACGCGGTAGAGCCGGCTGCCCTCGTTGGTGTAGCGGTCCATCGCGTATTTGATGCGGTCGGGCGCATAGGCGTTGAAATGATGGGCCTGACCGAGCATCGGGCCGAAGCCGCCCATCTGCCAGTAGAGCCATTGCAGCACGTCCCAGTGGGCGCGCGGCTCCGTCGGCAGGAACTGTCCGGTCTTGTCCGCCAGATAGATCAGGATGGCGCCCGATTCGAACAGGGTGATGGGCCTCCCGCCCGGGCCCTCCGCGTCGACCAGGGCCGGAATCTTGTTGTTCGGGCTGATCTTCAGGAATTCGGGGTCGAACTGCTCGCCCTTGTCCATGCTGATGAAATGGTCGCGGTAGGGCAGGCCGCATTCCTCCAGCATGATATGGATTTTCTGGCCGTTGGGCGTCGAGCCCGTATAGAGGTCGATCATCGCGCTATTCTCCCCGCCTGTCTGGCCCGGTTGTTCGGGTCAAACCTAGAGCATCATCCGATCTGCGTGAATCGAAATAGGGGATTCCGTTGGATCGGGATTTCTGATTCAA
>JAQCGR010000367.1 GCA_027619995.1 Pseudomonadota bacterium
CGCGCGACGACGGGCTGGGCGCGGGCGCGGGCCGGCCCGACGACCGCACCACCGCCATCGCCCTTGGCCTCGGCGCCGCGGCGCTGCTGTTCGGCATCGGTTTCGGCGGCGGCCTGATCGCCCTGGCGGTCAGCGCCGGCCTGGTCTGGCTCCTGCTCGGCGTGGCGCGGCGGACGATTGGCGGCCATACGGGCGACATCATGGGCGCGGCGCAGCAGATCGCCGAAGCGGCGGTCCTCTTGACCGCCGCCGCCTGGATCGGGGCATGACGGTCACGCGCTGGTGGTGGGTGCGCCACGCCCCGGTCACCGAGGATGGCGGCTGCATCTACGGGTCGAGCGACGTGAAAGCTAATTGCGAGGACCGCCCGGCCTTCGAGGGGTTGGCGCGGATGCTGCCCCATGGCGCGGTCTGGGTGACCAGCCATCTCAGCCGCACGGCCGATACGGCGGCGGCGATCCGCGCGGCGGGCCATCCGGGATCGGATCCGGCCGAAGCCCTGGTCGAGCGGGCCGTGGCCGAGCAGAATTTCGGCACCTGGCAGGGGAGGCCGCGCGCCGAGGTCTATGCCGAGATCGGAGATCGCCACAATTTCTGGCTGGCCCCGGCTGAGACGCGGCCGCCCGAAGGCGAGTCCTTCGTCGAGGTGAGCGAGCGGGTCGCCGGGGCGGTCCGCCGCCTGACCGCCGCCCATGGCGGCCGCGATATCGTCTGCGTCGCCCATGGCGGCTCGATCCGCGCTGCCCTGCGCCTCGCCCTCGACCTGCCGCCGCGCGGCGCCCTGGCCTTCTCCATCGACAATCTTTCGGTCACCCGCCTCGACCATATCGCGGGGGAGGACGGGCCGGAGGGTGACGACGGCGTCTGGCGGATCGTCCTGGTCAATCACGCGCCCCATGACGGGGCGGGCGCGCTGGCCAGTGCCCCGGTCGCGTGATAGCGTCGAGTGCGTGTCGGGACAGGGAAGTCCGGTGATGCGGCGACGGGGTTTTGCCCCTAGCCGATAGGCCGGCGCTGCCCCCGCAACTGTGAAGGGCGAGACCAGGGTCGAAAGCCACTGGCGACGGGAAGTCCGAGAGGCGCCCGCGTCAGGAAGGCACCCGGTCGCAGAGCCCGAGCCAGGAAACCTGGCCGGCACGCTTGGCAGAAACGTCCTCGGGCGGAGGATGAGGCCGTGATGGATCACGTCCCCCCAGGCGCGCAAGCGCCTAAGTTGTTTGGATTAGGCGCGCAAGCGCCCAAATTGTTCGGACCAGACGCGCAAGCGCCCGAGTCGCATGGGTCGGGCGCGCAAGCGCCAAAATCCTCGACGCCAGGCGCCTCGGTTACCTTGGTGCTGGGCGGTGCGCGTTCGGGCAAGAGCGCCTATGCCGAGGGCCTCGTCGAAGCGGCGGCCGAAACGGGCAGCGCACCCGTCTATCTCGCCACCGCCGAGGCCGGCGATGCCGAGATGACGGCGCGTATCGCGCGGCATCGTGAACGCCGGGGCGGGCGCTGGCGCACAGAGGAAGCGCCCCTCGACCTGGCCGCAGCCCTGACCGCAGAGAGCGCCCGCGCCGCTCCCGTGCTGGTCGATTGCCTGACCCTCTGGCTCGCCAATCTGATGGCCGCCGGACACGACCCCGAAGCCGAAGCCGGCGCTCTGATCGCCGCCCTCGACGACCGCCGTGCCCCGACCGTGCTCGTCTCGAACGAGGTCGGATTGGGCATCGTGCCCGACAATGCCCTGGCCCGCGCCTTCCGCGACGCGGCGGGGCGCCTGAACCAACGAATCGCCGCCCGCGCCGAGCGCGTGATCTTCATCGCCGCCGGCCTGCCCCTCGTCCTCAAGGAGACGTCATGAGTCTGCCCACGAAGATTCCCGCCACCGTCATCACCGGCTTTCTCGGCTCGGGCAAGACCAGCCTGATCCGCAAGGTCCTGGAAGGGGCGAACGGCCGCCGCTTCGCCCTCATCATCAACGAGTTCGGCGATCTGGGCGTGGACCGCGACATCATCGAGGGCTGCGGCATCGAGGGCTGCGGCGAGGACGATATCGTCGAGCTGGCCAATGGCTGCATCTGCTGCACCGTGGCGGAGGATTTCCTCCCCACCATCGAGAAGCTGCTCGACCGCCCCAATCCGCCCGAACACATCATCATCGAGACCAGCGGCCTGGCCCTGCCCAAGCCTCTGGTCAAGGCCTTCAACTGGCCCGAGATCAAAAGCCGGGTGACGGTCGATGGGGTGATCGCGGTGATCGACGCGGCCGCCGTTTCGGAGGGCCGCTTCGCCGACGATCCGGAGGCGGTCGAGGCCCAGCGCCGGGCCGACCCGATGCTCGACCATGACAACCCGCTGGAGGAGGTCTTCGAGGACCAGCTCCACTGTGCCGATATGGTGATTATCAACAAATGCGATCTGGTCGATGACGCGGCGCGCACCCGGATCGACGCGGATCTGCGCGCGGTCCTGCGACCGGCCGTCAAATTCGTCCATACCAGCCATGGCGACGTGCCGACCGCCGTCCTGCTCGGCCTGGACGCCGCGGCTGAAGACGACCTGGCCGCGCGTCCATCCCATCACGACGGGGCGGCCGACGATCACGACCATGACGATTTCGACACGGCGACGATGGACCTGCCCGTGATTGACCAACCGGAGATTTTCGCCGTCCGCCTCGCCGATATCGCCCAGCGTTTCGACGTGCTGCGCATGAAGGGCTTCGCAGCCGTATCGGACAAGCCCATGCGCTTGGTCATCCAGGGCGTTGGCGACCGCGTCCAGCATCATTTCGACCGCCCCTGGAAATCCGGCGAGGACCGCCGGGGCCGCCTGGTCGTGATCGGTCTCAAGGGCCTGGACCTCGACGGCGTCGCCGCCGCCCTGCGCGGCGAGGCGTGACCGGTTTCCGCATGAACAGGCCAAGCCAAGCCAAGCGAGCGCCCGCCGTCGCCACCCCTCACCCAGCTTCGGGTAAGGCGCGGCAAACGCCGCGCCGACCCTGCGCAACCCTCTCCCCCCGATCCCGGGGGGCGAGGGATATCGAAGCGGACATTGTTCGAACGAGTGCTCCCAATTCTCCCTCTCC
>JAQCGR010000368.1 GCA_027619995.1 Pseudomonadota bacterium
TGTGGTTGCGCCCGGCGCCCTCGCCCTTCGAGACGGGCCTGGCGGCCCTCCTCAGGGTGAGGGCTAAAGAAGCGGCGAAGGCGGAAGGCTACGAGCGGGGGGCCGGCTTTCCGTTCGGCCTCACCCTGAGGAGGTCGTGAAGCGACCGTCTCGAAGGGCGCCGCCGCCTGGGCGGGTGCATTGCAGGCCCCCGTCGAGGCCGCTTGAGGGGGCGGGGCTTGCGCGCTATAGGGGTCGGCGAGGCCCGCGGCCCCATCGCCCATGAACGGGCTTTCGAACGGGGCGCCGGTGAGAGGGAGAAACGCCGTGATTTACGAATACCGTCTTTATATCGCCGCCCCGGGGCGGATGCCGGACCTGAACGCGCGGTTCCGCGACGACACCATGCGCATCTTTAAGAAGCACGGCATGAAGGTCGTCGGCTTCTGGACGCCCATGGTCGGCTCCATGCACGAGCTGCATTACATCCTCGCCTGGGACAGCCTGGACGCGATGGAGAAGGCGTGGAAGTCCATGCGCACCGACGAGGAATGGATCGCCGTGCGCAAGCGGACCGAGGCCAACGGCTCGATCGTGACCGATGTGCGCAACCAGCTTTGGAACGCGACCGACTACTCGCCCACGCCGAACGCCGTCTGACGGAGCAGACCATGTCCGAACAGGTTCACGACGCCCCGATCACAGGCGCGCCGCCCAGAGCCGCGAGCGGCACCGGCCATTCCGAGCCCAGCAGGGAAGAGGTCGCGGCCTGGGAGTCCGAGCGCCTCATGCGCGAGGTCGAGAAGGCCCCGCTGCCCGCCAATGTCGGCGCCTTGCTGCGCGATTGCGCCGAGGATTCGCCCGACCATCCGGCCCTGGTCTTCTTCGACGACGACGAGACCATCACCTTCGGCGAGCTGCACCGCCGGGTGGCCCAGGTCGCCAATGCGCTGACCGGGCTGGGGGTCAAGCACGGCACCCATGTCAGCATCATGGTCCAGACCGAGGCGACCTATCCCCTGACCTGGCTCGCCAATGCCAGCATCGGCGCGGTGACCCAGCCGCTGAACTACAACTACACGGGCCGCGAGCTGCACTACATGCTCACGGATTCGGATGCCGAATTCCTGGTGATCGATGCTGGCCTGCTGCCCGTCTTCGAGGGCATGGAGGAGGCCGTGCTGGCCAGGGACCGGGTGCTGGTCGTGGGCGAGCGGGCCGAGGGCTATCCCCATCACTGGGACGACCTGGTGCTTGGCGCCGCGGAAGCGTTCACGCCGGCGCAGGAGCCGAGCCTCGACGACCTGATGAACATCCAATACACCAGCGGCACGACCGGTATGCCCAAGGGCGCGATGCAGACCCAGCGCTATTGGCTGACCTTCGGGCGGGTTTCCTCGGCCTGTTTCCAGGACCGGCTGGAGCGCATCCTGATCGCCCAACCCTTCTATTATGTCGATGCCCAGTGGCTGTTCCTGATGACCGCCTACCGGCGCGCCACGGTCTATGTCGCGCGCAAGCAGAGCGGCACGCGCTTCCTCGGCTGGCTCAAGAAATATCGCATCCAGTACTGCAACTTTCCCGAGGTCGTGGCCAAGCAACCCGAGCGGGACGATGACGGCGACAACGATATGATCGTCGCCTCTTGCTACAGCCATCGGCCGGAGAACTATCCTTGGTACGAGAAGCGATACGGTTTCCTGGCGCGTCAGGGCTTCCTGATGACCGAGACCGGCTGCGCCATCTATGCGCCGATGGAGGCGACGGCGATGACTGGCACGGCGACCGTCGGTGTGCCCACGGCCTTCCGCGAAGCCGCGATCATGGACCCGGACGGCAAGGAAGTGCCGCGCGGCGAGATCGGCGAGATCTGCATCCGCACCAAGGCGGGTTTTCCGCGCTCCCATCTGCTCGGCTACTACAACAAGCCCGAGGCGACCGAGGCGGCCTTTTTCGAGGGCGACTGGTTCCGCACCGGCGATGCCGGGCGGCAGACCGAGGCGGGCTGGTTCTTCTACCTCGGCCGGCGCAAGGACATGGTGAAGCGCAGCGGCGAGAATGTCAGCGCGGTCGAGGTCGAAGGCGTGCTGCGCGGCATGGACGATATCCTGGAGGCGGCGATCGTTCCCGTTCCCGACGATTATCGGGGCGAGGAGGTGAAGGCCTATCTGCTGCTCGCCGAGGGCAAGACCAAGGACGACTGCCCGCCCGACGCGGTGATCGCCCATTGCGAGAAGAATCTCGCGCGCTTCAAGATTCCGCGCTATCTCGAATATATCGCCGAGTTCCCGCGCACCCCCAGCCTCAAGATCAAGAAGAGCAGCCTGCTGGCCGCCAAGGCGGACCTGCGCGAGGGCTGCTACGACTGCCAGGAGGGGGTTTGGCGGTAATTGATCGCTATACGGTGACTTAATTGTTGCGGTCGCGCGTTCTCGCCAACTCGTAAAGCCCCACCGCGGCGGCGTTGGAGACGTTGAGGCTGGCGATCGGCGGCACCGTCGGCAGGCGGTAGAGACCGTCGCAGGCTTCGCGCGTCAGGCGGCGCAGGCCCGCGCCCTCGGCCCCCAGGACGAGGGCGGCGCGGCCGGATTCCGGGGCGCCGGAGAGCAGGGCGGGGGCTTCCGAATCCAGGCCCAGGCACCAGAATTCGGCCTGTTTGATCGCCTCGAGCGCGCGGGCGAGATTGGTGACGAGGATCAGCGGCACGATTTCGACCGCGCCGGAGGCGGCCTTGGCCAGGGTCCCTGTGACCGGCGGGGCATGGTCCTTGGGCGCGATCACGGCCAGGGCGCCGAAGGCGGCGGCGGAGCGCAGCACGGCGCCGGCATTCTGCGGATCGGTGACCCGGTCGAGCACGACCAGCAGCGCCTGGGGCCCGGCCTGTTCGAGGATATCCTCCAGGGTCGGCGGGTCGAGCGGGTCGGTCAGGAGCGCGATGCCCTGATGCACGGCGCCGGGCGGCAAGAGGCGCTCGATCTCGGTCCGGTCCACGGTTTCGACGCGCGAGGCGCCGGCGCGATCCGACCGCGCGCGCTCGGGCAGGGCCGCGATGGCCGCGTC
>JAQCGR010000369.1 GCA_027619995.1 Pseudomonadota bacterium
TGAATCAGAAATCCCGATCCAACGGAATCCCCTATTTCGATTCACGCAGATCGGATGATGCTCTAGCGGAAAGGGATAGCGCCCGTTTCGCTCAGTCCAGGTCCAGGATTTTCCGGATGATGTAACCGCCGGAGCGTTCGTCCAGTTCCAGTTCCAACTCGCCCCGGTCCTCGGCCTCTTCCAGCAGGTCGTTGAAGGAGCGGAAGCCGTAATAGGTTTCGTTGAAGCCCGGCTGGCGGCGCTTGAGGGTCTGCTTGACCATGGAGCCCCAGAGGGTCGAACGGTCGTCGCGTTCGCTGAAGAGCGCATCCGCCGTGTCCAGGACCAGATCGATCCCCTCCTGCATCTTGTCGTCGCGGTCGTCCGCGCTTGCGGGTTTTTTCGCCTTGGGCGCCGCGGCGGGCTTGCCTGCCGAGGCGGCCGGCGCCGGCTTGCGCGGGGCCCGCTTGGGCTTGGGCTGCAGCTCCCGGACCAGATCGTCGTAGAAGATGAATTCGTCGCAATTGCCGACCAGCAGATCGGAGGTCGCGTTCTTCACGCCGACCCCGATCACCATCTTCGCGTTCTCGCGCAGCTTGCTGACCAGGGGCGAGAAGTCGGAATCGCCGGAGACGATGACGAAGGTGTCGATATGTTCCTTCGTGTAGCAGAGGTCGAGGGCGTCCACGACCATACGGATATCGGCGGAGTTCTTGCCCGCCTGTCGCGTATGGGGGATCTCGATCATCTCGAAGGCGGCTTCGTGCATGACGCGCTTGAAGGTCTTGTAGCGGTCCCAGTCGCAATAGGCCTTCTTCACCACGATGCTGCCCTTGAGCAGCAGGCGCTCGAGCACCGGCTTGAGGTCGAATTCCTTGTATTTGGTGTCGCGCACGCCGAGCGCGATATTCTCGAAATCGCAGAAGACTGCGAGGCTGCTGTCGCCGTTCACGGCTGAATCCATTCGTCCGTTGTTCGACCGGAACGCTAACACGTCGCCGAGGCCGTGGGAAAATGGCCGCGCAGCCCCTCTCAGGTCGAGAGATAACCGCCATCGACCGGCAGCACGACACCGGTGACGAAGGAGGCAAGGGGCGAGGCCAGGAAGAGGATCGCCGCCGCGACCTCCTCCGGCTCCGCCGGCCGGCCCAGCGGGGTGCGCGCAAAGAGCTCGGCCTGGATCGCCTCATCACCGCCTTCGCCCGCGATCATTCTGGTGCGGACGTCGCTGGGGGCGACGGCGTTGGCGCGGATGCCGTCCTTGGCCAGATCGACGGCCAGGGATTTGGTCAAGGCCGCCACGGCGCCCTTGGACGCGGTATAGGCCGGGGCCGCCTCGCAGGCCGTCAGCGCCCGGGTCGAGGCGACATTGACGATCACCCCCCGAGTCTCGCGCAACTGGTCCAGATAGGCGTCGACCATATGAAAGGGGCCGTCGGCGTTGACCGCCATGATGCGCCGCCAGGCGGCCAGCGAATCCGCATCGCCGAAAGGCACCCTTTGGTGGATGCCGGCATTGTTGACCAGGATCGAGACGGGGCCGTGTTCGGTCCGCACCCGTGCGGCGCAATCCCGCACCGCTTCGGCCGAGGCGATATCGACGGTCATCGTGGAGACGCCTTCATCGGGCGCGTAGGCTTGGGCCAATGCGTCCGCGTCCAGATCCAGGGCGATCGCCCGCGCGCCCGCCGCCCGCAGCGCCCGCACGGTGGCCAGGCCGATGCCCCGCGCGGCGCCGGTGACGACGGCCAGATGACCGGCCAGCAGGTCGTCGCGATATCCGGGAATAGTCATGGGTTCTCCTGTGGCTCCTGGGCCGCCATATGCTTGGCCGCGACATAGCCGAAGGTCATTGCCGCCCCGATGGTGATTCCGGCACCGATATAGGCCCCGCCCATCACGCTCGCCATGTCGTTGCCGACGGCGTAGAGGCCGGGAATCGCCTGGCCGTTTATGTCGCGTACCTGGGCGTCCGGGGTGGTGTCGAGGCCGTAGAAGGTGCCTAGGTCGCCCGGCACGATACGCAAGGCGAAGAAGGGTGACGTCGCGAGCGGGCCCAGGGCCGGGTTGGGGTGGTGGCCGGCATCGCCGTTCGCCCGGTTATAGGCGTTTTGTCCGCGCGCGAAATCCGGGTCTACGCCGCGAACGGCGTTCGCGTTGAACCGGGCGACGGTTTCGCCGAGGCCCGCCGGATCGATGCCGCAGACCCGGGCCAATGCCTCCAGGCTGTCGCCGGCCTTGAGATAGCCGCTGCGCAGATGCGGGCCGGTCCGGCCGGGCCAGGGTGGGACGACTCCGATACCGTAGCGCCGGATCGCCGGACGGTCGGCGACGATCCAGGCCTCGACCGCTTTGTCCGCGCGGCAGGCCTCGATCATGGCCTGGACGATCAGATGGTAGGAATCCGACTCGTTGACGAAGCGCCGTCCATGCCGGTCGACGATGACGAAACCCGGCTTGTTGCGGTCGATGAAATGGGGAAAGGGCACGATCCCGCCGTCCTTCTGCGGCGCGAGGGAGACCGGCGCCCAGGCGGCGGGTTGGGCGAGGGCAGTGTTGAGCCATCCGCCGGCCGCCTCGGCCAAACGTGCGCCGTCGCCGGTGTTCGTTTCGGGCGCCAGGCGGGTGTGGTTCTTGCCGTCGCGGATATGGGGGTAGTGGCGGCGTTTCATCTCGTCCGAGGCCGTGAAGCCGCCGCAGGCCAAAACCACGCCACGCCGGGCGCGCAGGACGACGGTGCGCCCGGCCGTCTCGATTTCCGCGCCCGTCACCCGGCCGCCCTCGAGCAAAAGGCGGCGGACCGGCGCTCCCTCCCAGATTGGGACATCGCGGGTCTTCAGGCTGGCCAGAAGCCGCGCAACCAGCGCATTGCCGTTGCCGATCAGGGCGCCGCGCGGACGGCCGCACAGCCGATCCCAGCCGTAGCGCGCCAGGCGCCGGGCGACCAAAGCGGTCGATCCGGCGGAACGGAAGACCTTGAAATAATGCCCCAGCTCCGTGCCGGAGATGCTCATCCCCCCGAAAATCTGGGTCGTTGCCAGGGGTC
>JAQCGR010000370.1 GCA_027619995.1 Pseudomonadota bacterium
GCGGCAATGGCCAAGGAGGAAGCAATGCACTAACATTCTAACCGGACCACCTAATGGGGGCTGATCAGACACGCCTGAGATCAAGGCGCGCGCCGGCAAGGTGGCCAGCGGCATTCAAGGCGTCACCGGCGTCCACAACAACCTCATCGTGAAATAGGCCGCCGAGCCGCCGCCGAGCCAAGGACAGGGGGGCCTTTCGTATAGCCCTCCCGCCTTGCCTCCTGACACGCCGGGGTCCCGACGTCGGGCCCTGGCGATCAGGCCTGGGCGAATCAGGCCCGGGCGATCAGGATGGCGCCGGACGCGATCATCGCGATGCCGGCCCAGTGGCGGGGCGAGAGGGTTTCGCCCAGCAACAGCACGCCGAACAGGGCGACCAGGACAACGCTCAGCTTGTCGATCGGCGCCACGCGCGAGGCCTGGCCCAGCTTGAGCGCGCGGAAATAGCAGAGCCAGGACGCGCCGGTCGCCAGGCCAGAGAGCAGCAGGAAAAGCCAGGTCTTGCGCGGGATCTCGGCGAGCGGCTGGATCTGGCCGGTCGCCGTGGCGATGCCCAGGACCACCACCAGGATGATCGCGGTGCGGATCAGGGTGGCGAAATCGGCATTGATCTCGTCCACGCCAACCTTGGCGAAGATCGCGGTCATGGCCGCGAAGACGGCGGATAGAACAGCCCAAAACAGCCAGCTGCCCGAGGCGGTCTGCATCATCCTGTCCTCCCTTCGAGCGAGGGCCTCCCTCGCCTCATAGGCCCCATGCGACGGCAGAGGGATACGAACGGCCGCCGATCTTTCATAATACCATCGAAACGACGACGCGGCGGGCCTGATCGGCGCGCGCGAATCAACGATAGGGAGACGGCATGTTCGAGTCTTTGCGCAACGCGTTCCGGGGGCGCTACCCGCGTCACGCGTTCCCGGCGGTCCTTGCCGCGATGGTCCTGCTGGCCCTCGTGCCGGCACCCGCTCGGGCGGCATCGCCCTGCGCCGGTTCGGCGGCCTATCTGGCCGCGCAGTATGAATCGGACGGCAGGACGCAGATCGCCTTCAACAGGATCTATGGCGGCCTCCAGGACTTGCCGGCCGCCTACAGCTATGGCGGGTCGAGCGCCAATCCCTGGAAGGCAACGGGGAGCGGCGCCGGACTGGCGGCCAAGATGGGCGAATTCTTCCGGGCCTGGTGCACGGCACGGCCCGAGATCGAAGGCGCCTCGGACAATGCGCTCGACCCGATCCTCTATTTCGCCTGGCTCTATTTCCGCAATCCGGCCGGCCAGGATTTCGTGCAGGGCCGCGATCCGGCCGATCCAACCAGATCTTTGGCGACCGGGACGACCTTTCTGTCCCAGTTCAACGCCCAATACCGGGCCTATATGGACGGCCCCGACCCGGCGGCGGTGGTCGCGGAATGGATCGCCGACCCGCGCATCGAGATCGAGGATTACGCCATGCGCGAGCCGGGGGATTACGCAAGCTGGAACGCCTTGTTCACCCGCAACCTGACCAAGGGCGCGGAGGGCGGCTATCCGAGCCGGCCGGTGACCATGCCCGAACGCGACTACGTCATCGTCGCGCCGACCGACTGCATCATGAATCCGCTGGTCCAGGTGCTGAATCAGGCGGGCACGGAGACCCGGCGCTATATCGAGAATCCCCTGGCGATGGACACGGTGCTCGACGTGAAGTCGATCCCGATCTCGCTCGACCGGCTGCTGGGCGGCGCGCCCGAGGCGCTGAAGGAGAAATTCACCGGCGGCAGCGGGCTGGCCTGCGTGCTGATGCCGAACACCTATCACCATTTCCACGCCCCGGTGGACGGCACCATTCTCCATGCCGAGATCGTCGAGACGGGCAGCCCCGGCACACCGGGCACCTTCGGCTATCCGGACTTCCCGAACTGGGTGCCGCCGAGCGGCGATGTCGGCCGGCCCGGCACGGATTTCAGCCAGTTCCAAGCCTTCCAGCGCGGCGTGATCGTGATCGAGGTCAAATACGCCAACCTGCCGGGGAAGGAACCGGCGGTCCTGACCGGCTATGTCGCCTCGATCCCCGTGGGCCTGGATTCCGTGGGCTCGGTCGTGCTCGCCGAGGGCGTGAAGCCGGGTGCCAAGGTGAAGAAAGGTGTGACCCCCTTGGGCAATTTCTTCTACGGCGGATCGCTCGACATCCTGCTCTTCTCGAAGGGCATGGTCAGCCCGGCGGTGCAGACCCGCATGGGCAACCAGATCGCGATCATCAATATCGGCGAGGCGCCGCCTTCGCCCTGGTCGCTGGATTGATTAACTAGACGAACAAGAAACGAAGAGGTGACGCCATGTGGCCGCGCAAGGACCTGACCGACCTGCTGGGCATCGAACATCCGATCCTTCAGGCGCCGATGGCGGGATCGACCACGCCCGCGCTGGCCGCGGCGGTGTCGAATGCCGGAGGGCTGGGCGCGCTCGGCTGCGCGTCCCTCGGGGTCGAGGCGCTGCGCGAGCAGGCGGGCGCCCTGCACGCCGCGACCAACCGGGCCTTCAACCTCAACTTCTTCGTCCATGAGACCCAGGAGGCGACGGCGGAACAGATCCGCAGCATGAGCGAGCGGCTGGCACCCTATTTCGAGGAACTGGGGGCCGGCGAGATCCCTGCGCCGCAGCAGATCTACCCGCCCTTCGACGCGGCGATGCTCGACGCGCTGCTCGCCCTGCGGCCGCGAGTCGCGAGCTTCCATTTCGGCCTGCCCGGGGCCGAAGCGATGGCGGCCTTGAAGGAGGCCGAGATCATCATCCTCAGTTCCGCCACCACGGTCGCCGAGGCGCGAGTGCTGGAAGCCGGCGGGGCCGATGCCATCGTCGCCCAGGGCAGCGAGGCGGGCGGCCATCGCGGCACCTTCCTGAATGGGATCGACAGCGGCACGGTGGGCACCTTCGCCCTGGTGCCCCAGGTCGTGGACGCGGTTTCGGTGCCGGTGATCGCGGCGGGCGGCATTGCCGACGGGCGCGGCATCGCCGCCGCCTTCGCCCTGGGCGCGAGC
>JAQCGR010000371.1 GCA_027619995.1 Pseudomonadota bacterium
TCTTCTCCTTCAGGGTCCAGTCTAAATTAACTTTTGGACCACTCTGAAGGGGGCAGATCACGGACCGACCGCCCGCGATCCGAACGTGTCTCGCCGCTTCAAGCGATGCGGTGCCCCGATCAAGGCGCCATTGAGAAGCCGAATCCGAAATTACCGGAACGAGGCGTTTTTCCTTGCGTTGTTCGCTCTGGGCATCGCCGCGATTCTCCTGCTCATCGACTTCATGTGAGCGGTATCTGAGA
Source organism: Pseudomonadota bacterium (assembly GCA_027619995.1). Taxonomy (GTDB): domain Bacteria; phylum Pseudomonadota; class Alphaproteobacteria; order CADEGL01; family CADEGL01; genus JABIRQ01. Next base: position 243 of record JAQCGR010000371.1, read on the forward strand.
CCGGGACGCCGGAGGGTAGACGCCCTGAGTCAAGCTGCGGCGACGAAGGCCAGAACGAGCGCAACGGCCAGGATTAAGGCGGGAGCCCAGAGGCATGGCGCCAGGGCCGCGCCGCCGGGCGCGCTTTCGGCGAAGGGCCACCAGTCACGGCCCGAGGGCGGAGGCGGGGCCGGTTTGCGGGGCGGTTTTGCCAATTCGAGGCCTCCCTTGGGTCGTTCCGGCGCTATTCCCGACCTTCGACGACCTCGGTGAACTTCTCGAAGAACTGGCCGGCCATTTTCTTGGCCGAGGAATCGATCAGTCGCGAGCCGATCTGCGCAAGCTTTCCGCCGACATTAGCCTGGACTTCGTAGTGCAGAATGGTTGCCGCGCCGTCCTCTTCGAGCCGGACATTGGCGCCACCCTTGGCGAAGCCGGCCACGCCGCCCTGACCCTCGCCCGAGATGCGATAACTTTCCGGCGGGTTCATTTCGGTCAATTCGACGCGCCCGGCGAATTTCGCGCTCACCGGACCGACCTTGGCCTTTACCTTGGCCGAGAAGGCCGTGTCGGATTCCTTGACCAACTCCTCGCAGCCGGGAATCGATAGCTTCAGGACTTCGGCGTCGTTGAGCGCGGCCCAAACCTTGTCGCGCGGCGCTTCAATTCGATACTCGCCCGTCATGTCCATGATTCCGGCCTTCCGTTATGGCGTACTGTGCGGCGTCTCGCGATTGCGCGAAAACTATATCCGCCCCGATGCGAGGGCAAGCGGAGGCCGCTTCAAGGGCGGACTGGGCGGGGGCGTGGCGCGCGCTATGGTGTCGCGCGAAATCAGCCGAACGGGAGCGAACAGTGACACCGTCGCCGCGACATATAGCCGCCGCCATCGCCGCCTGCATCCTTCTGATCCTCGCCGGTTGTTCATCCGATGATGCCAATCTGTACGACGTCCTGGGTCTGGGCGCTGAGGATACCGGGCCGCCGCCGGAAACCCTGGGACCCGACGGCAAGCCGCTCGCCGGCCCCGCGGCGGATGGGGACATGGCGGCCGCTGCTGCCGCTGCGGCGGCGCCGGCCCCCGCGAACGGGGAGGAGGAGGTCGAGGAAATCGACCTGGCCACGGTCGAGGTCTTTTTCGAGGCGGATGCCGTGCCGGGCGAGCCCCAAGCGGCGGAAGCGGAGTTTCGCTGCTATCGGACGATCGACGCGCGGATATCGGTCCAGGTTCAGCGTGACAAGATCCCCGCGCCGGACGAAAGCCAGGCGGGGCGCCGGGCCTGTGTCTATGCCGCGCTCTGCGATGTGATCGACGGCCGGCCCAATTATTTCGCCAATCTGCTGGCTTCCACGCGGGCCGCCGTTCAATCGGGCGCGTCGAGCGAGAACGATTTCGCGCAGCAGCAGAGTTTTGCCAATATTTGCCGGGAATTGCCGGGCTTCGGCCGGGATATGATGTTGCGAGAGGATGCGCTGTTCCGCCACGCGGTGCGCACCCGCGACGACCTCAAGGATATGTATGCCAAATAGCCGAAACTGAACGGCTGAGCGACAGGCCAGGGGAGAGGTAATGACGGAATTCTTCGATCCCGAAGGGGTATGGCGGCCGTTCGGTGCCTTCTCGATGGCCGCCGCGCCCGGCGCCGGACAATTGATCCAGCTCAAGGGGCAGGTTGCGCTCGATCAGGACGGCAATGTCGTGGGCAAAGGTGATATGGCCGCGCAACTGGTCCAGGTCCGCGAGAACATGGCGGCGGTGCTCGATTCGCTGGGGGGGCGGATGACGGACGTCTACGCGCTCAGCACATTCACCACGGATATCGAGAGCTTCATGACTTTGGGCGAAATCCGCGCTCGCTATTTCAAACCGCCCTATCCTGTGACAACGACCATCGAGATATCGCGTCTGTATCATCCTGACCTGACCGTCGAGATCGCCGGAACGGCGGAAATCCCGCGCGAACGGTTCGTTCGGACCGGCTAACGCGGCCCCTTAGCTCTGGGGCCGCAGGGGCTGGATGGCGCATCGCGGTGGTCATCGTTTTGGCACAATCGGTGGGTAGCAATTGGCCGGAAAGGGAAGCGCTCCTGCTGCGAACGGGCGCTTGCGGAGTCGGGCTGGCAGCCCATAGGTTGTTTCCGGATTCCAGCCCGGATTCCAGATGGAGGATTCATGGCGTTCGGTCGGCAATTCGTGAAGGTCTTTTCGGTGGCGCTGGGCCTGGCCCTCGGCGCATCGACGGTTATGGCCCAGGATTATTCCGGCTTTGTCGGTAAATACCGGCACGATCGCCAGGGCGATCTGCCTCAGATCGATGTGACCCTGTTTCCCTGCGACGGCTATCTCTGCGCCGACGGCGCCACGGATTCGAGCCAATGGAAGGCCGCCTGCACTGCCGCAGGATCGCGCGCGCAATGCAATATCGCGGGCCGCCGTTCCGCCGATGGTCTGAGCTACGAAGGCACGTCCGAATTCCAGCAGCAGGGCGATGGGCTGATCTTTCAGTTCAACGTCGTCTACGAAGACGGTCGGCGTTTCAACCAGTCCCTGCCGCTTTCGCGGGTGTTTTCCGCCGCCCCCCTGGCCCGTCCGAGTCCCACGTTCGGGGCGCGGCTGGCCGACGAGGTCGCCGGCGAAACCTCGCCGCGCGCCAACCCGGCTGCGACCTATATGGCGCAGCAGCCCATCCCGGCACCCAATCAGAGCGGAGATGAAACGGTGGTCATCGAAAGCGGCCCACGGCCCACGGCGGGCGCCGTTGCGCCGAGCGGCCTGGGACGGGCC
>JAQCGR010000035.1 GCA_027619995.1 Pseudomonadota bacterium
CCAGGGCCGCACCGAAGCGCGAAAACCCGGCGATTGCCTCGGCCGCCGCCGCCGCGTCGAAAGGCCCGCGCCCGCGCACCCCGGCCAGCAACGCACCCGCCTTCGTTTCGCCCAGCATGACGGCGGCTTCCTCCACGCTGACCGGCGCGAGGCGCAGGCTGGCTTCCTTCATGACTTCGACCAGGGTGCCGCCCAGGCCGACCGCCAAGACCGGGCCGAAGGCCGGGTCCACGCGCAGGCCTAGCAGCAATTCGATGCCGGCCCCTGCCTGGGGCTGGAGATAGACGACCGCGCCCGGCTTGCCCGCCAATGCGGCCGAAACCTCGCGATAGGCCGCACTCACCGCCTCGGCATCCGCCAGCCCGATCCGCACGGCGCCGGCCTCCGTCTTGTGCAGGAGACCGTCCGCCCCGCCCTTTCATGACGACGGGATAGCCCAGGGAGTCCGCGGCCGCGACCGCCGTCTCGGCATCCCCCACCACCCGGCATTCGGCCATCGGCACCCCGGCCTCGCGCAGCAGGGCAAATCGCTCGGGATCGGTACGCGCCTTCGCCGCCGCCGCTTGCCAGCGCGCGCTCTGCGCCTCATCGGCCTTGGGCGCTGCCGGCAGTGGATCGGCCAAACTGAGCCAATTGCCGATCGCGGCCGTCGCGGCCGTCAGGCCCAGAAGATAAGGCACGCCGTAACCGTCCAGCTTCTCCCGGACATGAGGGTTCAGGCCCCCGACCGAGAGATTGTTGACGAAGACGTAGTGTTTGTCCGGGCGTTTGCCCGACCGGGGCAAGCGCTTGCCGACCATATCGGCCATCAGGCTGACCCAACTCGAATCCGCCCCGCCGGAACCGGGCGCGTCCATCGAGAAGGCGACGATGCCGACCTCCGGGTCATCGGTCAGTATGCCGAGGATCGTGTCGAACATCTCCGGGTCCCAGCCCGCCCCGAAGGCATCGAGCGGATTGCGCGGATTGGCGTAGGTCGGCAGCACCTGGCGCAGTTTCCCGACGGTTTGCGGTGACAGGTCCCGCCCCGGCACCCCCGCCCGGGCCGCCAGATCGGCAAACAGCGCCGCCTGCCCGCCCGACAGGGTGACGGGCACGGTGTTGGCGTTATCCGGCCGCTCGGCATAGGCGGATAGCAGGGCCGCCATTTCCTGCATTTCGTCCAGCCCCTGGACCCGCAGGACTCCATGGGCGCGGAAGAAGGCGTCGTAGACCGCGTCCTCCCCCGCCAGCGCCCCGGTATGGGCCTGGACGGCGCGCGCGCCGCTTTCGCTCACCCCGACCTTCAACGCCAGAATTGTCTGACCCGCCGCCCGCGCCTTGCGCGCTACGGCCGCGAAGGCATCCGGCCGGCGGATCGATTCGAGGAACAGCATGATCACCTTGATCCGCGCATCCTCGGCGAGAAAGTCGACGTAATCGGCGACGGTCAGCGCCGCCTCGTTCCCCGCCGTAATGGTGTAACCGATACCCAGCTTGCGCTCGTCCTGGGAGGTCGCGATGCCGATCGAACCGCTTTGCGTGACCAGGGCGACGGGTCCGGCCTCGATTCCCGGCAACAGGGTCGAAGGCCAAAGAGTCGCCCGGTCGAACAGGTTGATGGCGCCCAGATTGTTGGGACCGTTCAGCGCAATGCCGTGCCGCGCCGCAATCTCGACGATGCGGCGCTGCAACTCGATGCCTTCGCCCCCGGCATCGGCGAAGCCGCTTGCCACCACGGCCGCGCCGCCGACCCCCTTGCGCCCGCATTCCTCCAGCGCATCGGGCGCGCGTTCAGCCCCCAGGGCGATGAAGGTGGCATCGACCGGTCCCGGCACGTCGCCCAGGGACGGGTAGCATTTGAAGCCCAGAATCTCGTCGTAGCGAGGATTGACCGGATAGATCGGTCCTTTGTAGCCATAGGTCTTGAGGTTGTTGAGCGTCCGAAATCCGAAGGACATCTCGCGGGTCGAAGCGCCGATCACCGCGATCGATTTGGGACGCAGGGGTCTATCCAAACGCACTTCAACCATCGCGTTTCCCCCGATCCCACCCAGTCACTTTCAACAGCGGGGAGTATGGAAGCCGTGCTAGGATAATGGCAACCGCGGCCCACCACCGGGGCCGCGCGCAAGAGGGGGATGTGCCATGCAGGTGAACTGGTCTCGAATCTTTCCGGCGGTCATCACGCCGTTCCGCGAAGACCTGTCGATCGACGTTCCGGCTCTGGAAAAGCAGATCGACATGCTGATCGGCGCCGGCTGCGCCGGCATTTCCGTGAATGGCAGCGTGGGCGAGAACTACGCGCTGACCCCCGAGGAAAAGCGCCTGGTCGTGAAGACCGCGGTCCAGGTCTGCGACGGCCACGTCCCCATGGTCGCCGGGGTGGCGGAACTGACCACCGAGCTCGCCAGGACCTACGCCAGGGATTGCGCCAAGATCGGCGCGAACGGGTTGATGGTCCTGCCCGCCCTGGTCTACAAGGCCGAGGCAACCGAGGCGATCCGCCATTATCGCGGCGTCGCGGCGGCCACCGACCTCCCCATCATGATCTACAACAACCCGCCGGCTTACGGGGTCGATCTGCTGCCGGAGCATTACGCGATCCTGGCCGAGGACGAGAAATTCGTCGCCATCAAGGAAAGCGCGGCCGATATCACCCGCCTGCCGGAGACCATCCGCATTCTGGGCGACCGCTACATCATGTTCGTCGGCATCGACGACTTCCTTCTGGAAGGCGTTGTGCAGGGCGCGACCGCCTATGTCTGCGGGTTCGTGAACGCTTTCCCGCACGAGATCGTCGCCCTGTTCGACCTCGCACGCGCCGGGCGGTGGGACGAGGCCCGGGCCATCTATCGCTGGATCCAGCCGATCTTCGCCTTCGACCATGACCTCAAATTCGTCCAATGCATCAAGCTGTGCATGGAGTTGACGGGCATGGGGTCCGAGCGAGTCCGCCCGCCGCGCTATGTCGTCGAAGGCAAGGACCGGAAGGCGAAAGAGGCGATCATCCGCGGTGTCCTCGACTCCCGCCCGGCGATCCCGGCCATCGCCAAGGCTGCGGAATAGAACGAACGCGAGCCCCGTCGCCCTTGCGCGGGCCGTCCAAATTGCATACTTCCGGTATGTGATCGACTTCGCCGCGCCGTGATCCCAGTTTAACCACGGTGCGCAGGCGATCTCCGCCGGCGCCCGGCTTACTCCGCGAACTCCGCCGCCGATCCATCCGTCCGCAATCCATGCACAGGCCGACCACGTGACGACACAAGGGTGGGTGCACCGACGCACCTTCGCCATCATCTCCCATCCGGATGCCGGCAAGACGACCTTGACCGAAAAGCTGCTGCTGTTCGGCAGCGCGATCCGCTTGGCGGGCCACGTCAAGGCCCGCGCCGAGCGTCGGCGCACCCAATCGGACTGGATGGAGATCGAGCGGACCCGCGGCATTTCCATTTCCAGTTCGGTGATGACCTTCGAGCATGGCGACATCACCTACAACCTGCTCGACACGCCGGGCCATGAGGATTTCAGCGAGGACACCTACCGGACGCTGACCGCCGTCGATTCCGTGGTCATGGTGATCGACGCCGCCAAGGGCATCGAGAGCCAGACGCGCAAGCTCTTCGAGGTTTGCCGGCTGCGCGACATGCCGATCATCACCTTCGTCAATAAGATCGACCGCGAGGGCCGCGATCCCTTCGAGCTGCTCGACGAGATCGAAAGCACCCTGGCGCTCGATGTCTGCCCGATGACCTGGCCGGTCGGCATGGGGTCGGATTTCCACGGCTGCTACGATCTGCGCGAGAACGTCTTCCTTACGTCCAAGGACGGGCGCGGCGGTGCCTATCAGACGGCGATTCCCTGCTCCGGACCCGACGATCCCGCGCTCAATGCGCTCGTTCCCGAACATGTCCTCGCGCCGTTTCGCGAGAACGCCATGCTGGCCGCCGAGGCCTATCCTGATTTCGACGTCGAGGCCTATCGGAGCGGCAATCTGACTCCTGTCTATTTCGGCAGCGCGCTCAAGGATTACACCGTCGAACAGCTTCTCCAGGCCCTGGGCAAGATCGCCCCGCCGCCGCGCGTCCAGCCGGCCGAGCCGCGGAATATCGGGCCGGACGAGCCGAGCGTCACCGGCTTCGTCTTCAAGATGCAGGCCAATATGGACCCGAATCATCGCGACCGGGTCGCGTTCTTCCGCCTATGCTCGGGCGAGTTCCGGCGCGGCATGAAGCTGCAGCAGGCCCGGACAGGGAAGACGCTGTCGATCCAGAACCCGATCTTCTTCTTCGCCCAGGACCGCGAACTCGCCGATCACGCCGTCCCGGGCGATATCATCGGCATTCCGAATCACGGAACCTTGCGGGTCGGGGATACCCTGACCGAAGGCGAGGCCATCCGCTTCACGGGCATTCCGAATTTCGCACCCGAGATCCTGCGCCGGGTCCGGCTCGACGATCCGATGCGGGCCAAGCAGCTTCGCCAGGCCCTTGAAGACTTGGCCGAGGAAGGCGTGACGCAGGTGTTCAAGCCCATGCTCGGCGCCCAATGGATCGTCGGCGTCGTCGGCCAGCTCCAGCTCGACGTGCTCGCCTCGCGTATCGCCACCGAATACAAGGTCGCGGTCGGCTTCGAGGCCGCGCCCTTCGACTTCGCGCGATGGGTCACGGGCGACGACAAGGCTCTCCTGAAACGTTTCGTCGAGAAGTTCCGCGCCAATGTGGCGACGGACCGGGACGAGGCGCCAGTCTTCCTGGCGCGCAATCAGTGGGAACTGGACCGCACCATGAAGGAAGCGCCGGACCTGCGCTTCCATAAGAGCCGCGAGCGGGCCTAGATCCGCCTTGTCGCCGAGCCTCGCGCTCGGTCTTCCGAACCCAGTCCGACGCCATGATCCCGCGCATCCGAATCGCTCCCGCGGGACGGCTTCGGTATCGGAAAGATCAGGTCGTAGGCCCAGTTGAAAACGAACGCATAGACCAGGAAGAAAGCCGCAAAGACGACATCCATCACGAATGCCTGCACCCATGAAATGGCGAGATACCAGGCGATGAAGGGTATAAAGGCCACCAGCAACCCGATCTCGAACAGAATCGCATGGACGATGCGAGTGGCCAGGGTCTTGCGCGTATCGCCCGCGATCCGCAAGAGCGCGTGGTCGAACATCAGGTTGTAGACATAGTTCCACGCCATCGCGATCGTCGCGCCGGCGATGGCGAGGACGCCGATATCCTTCATCGGCATGTCGAAAGCCCAGGCGCCCAAAGGCGTAACCGTGAGAAGGGCGATGATTTCGAAGCTGATGGTGTGACTTATGCGATCCCTGGTGGTGCGCATATGGGGTCCCCACTTTTCCCTCGGGCCGTCCCGATCAAACATCCCGGATGGGTGAGGTCGTCCTCGCTTGCGGGGACAATCTATGGTCGGGAGCGCGCAAGGCAAGCGGCAACGCCTGAGCGGTCGCCCACCAGCCGGCGAAGAGGAATTCGAGGTCGTCTGGCGGGAGCGAAATACCCATTCCGCCGAGGAGCCCCGCTTCACGGCCCGGATAAGTTCCGACGTCGTCTTCAAGAACGATCGTAGCGACCTGCGCAAAAAGCCGCCTTCTTTATCTCGGCCATCCCCCATTTGACGGCTTCAAGGCCATCCTCGGCCTCCTGTCCAAGGCCATGCCGTGTTGCACAAGAATATCCCGCTACATCACCGAACCATCACAGCGAATTGAAGCTATATGATTCATCATCCCGGTTCGGGTGGGTCCAGAGTGCCGGTGTCGGCTTCGCTTGTCGGGCCGGCACGCGTTTCGACCTCGGACGCCTCTCCGATCGATCGGGTCAACAGTGGTCGTTGCTTGGAACATGGGGCGAAACGCAGGGAGGCCGCTTCCATTCGGGGCGGCCTCCCACCCATTTTCGGCCGGATTCTCCTTGAAGTCCGCCGCTGCATTCGCTCGCCGCACGTCGATCGTTCCGAATGTGATATCCTTGCAACAGAGCGTGGCAAATTCTCTCCTGCCTTCCGATAACGCTTGCTAGCCATGGGTCGGCTGTCGCAGAAAGGTCATGATCCGATCGTGACTGAGCGTCCAGCTTCCAAAATCCAAGCAGCGAACCTAACTCGAACATAATCCCTGCGCCCAAGGGCGTAGCGGTTTGGAGAGGAGGTTCCTTTGGTGAACAAATTGAATCTGAAGTCCGTGCTGTTGGGTTCGGGAGCGGCTGTTGCGCTTCTCGCGTCCCCGGCTGTCGCGGGCGAGGTCGACGACCTGAAGGCTCAGATTGAGGCCCTTCAGCAGCGTCTTGACACCGTCGAAGTCCAGCAGACCAAGATCGTGGACACCCAGGAGCGCGTGGCCCCGGCCAATGCCGTTACTGGGGGTGACTTCCCCGGTTCCTGGAAGCTGCCGGGTTCCGACACGTCGATTTCCTTCAGTGGTTATGTGAAGGCCGACTTCATCTACGACTTTGACAATCTGACCAACTCGGACTCGTTCGGCGTTTCGGGCATCGCGCTCGACAACTCCGCTTCGGCGCGCCGTGATGGCCGGACCCGTCTGCATGCCCGTCAGTCTCGCTTCCGCTTCGACAGCCGGACGCCGACCGACTGGGGCATGATGCGCACCCGTATCGAAGGCGATTTCTTCGGCAACGGTGGCAACCAGAACGTCTCGAACTCGAACTCGTTCCGTCTGCGTCACGCCTTTGGCCAGCTCGGTCCGGTCCTCGCGGGCCAGACTTGGACGACCTTCATGGACGCGAACACCTTCGTCGACACGGTCGACTTCTTCGGCACGACCGGCGCGGAGTTCGTACGACAGGCCCAAATCCGTTACACGGCGTCCCTGGCCGAGGGCTTGACCATGGATGTCGCGGTCGAGAACCCGCAGAGCCGCATCCTCTTCGCGAACGCAACCGGCGCTGCGGCATCGACAAACACCAACGATCAATTGCCCGACTTGGTGGCCGCCTTTCGCTATACCGACAGTTGGGGCGCGATCAATCTAACCGGCGTGGGCCGTCGCTTCGAGTTCGACGTCGGCAATGGCGGGAACGATTCAACCTGGGGCTACGGCGTCCATATCGGCGGCAACGTGAACCTCACCGACAATGACAACATCGGCATCGTCTATAACTTCGGCGATGGCATCGGACGCTACATGCTCGGCTCGCTATTCCGCGGCGCCGTCGCCAGATGCACCAACCCGGCGGCCAACATCACGCCGGGCACGGCCGGCTGCAATGTCGATGTCGAGACCATCTGGTCGCAAGGCGGTTTCGTTCGCCTGACCCATAACTGGACGGACAACCTCCGCTCCAGCCTTCACGGCGGCTGGGCGTTGAACGATGTACCGGTGGGAGCGCTGACCACGCCCGGGATCGGCGGTTCGGCCGCAGCCAACGGCCTCAACACGGAACTGTACGACGTTCGCGGCAACATCATGTGGAGTCCGGTGTCGCGCGTGAATATCGGCTTCGAAGTCATGCACGGCTGGCGCACCACGCACCAAGCGAATCAGACTAACGAAGCCGGCGAGGCGACCCGGGTTCAACTGGGAATGCAATACACCTTCTAAGGCGTATTCACCTTGGACCGGAGGGCCGGCCTTTCCAGCCGGCCCTCCCCCAACTTTGTACGGCGTTCCACTCGACTCACTATCGCCTCGGAAAGCGTAAAGCGCACTTTCCGGCTTGCCGTTTGTGACGAGCGGAGACCACCCATCCACCAAGACGGAATGGCGCATGGCGGCCCCTGACCCCCGAGCCTTTCCTCCACCCCGCTCGATCACATGACGACCTCGAACAATCTTCGACCGCGTCAACAATCCCTTCTGCTCGTCGAAAGCGACTGCGCGTTCGTCAAATCATTCGTCGCGAATCTGAATTTCTACGGCGCCTTCGACATTCACATCTCTCGAACCGCAGCCGATGCGTTCGAGAAATTTCGCCTGAACTTCTACGGTGCGATCATCATCGATGTCGCCCTGCCGGATATGACCGGCAACGAAGCCTGCAAGCGAATGCGCGATTCCGGCGTTCTCGTGCCCATCCTCATGCTGACGCTGGTCGACAGCGATGCCGAACTGATCCAGGCCCTGAATGCGGGGGCAAACGACTATGTAAATCGGTCCATGCGGATCGGCGTCCTGCTGGCGCGGCTTCGCGCCCATCTTCACCATTACGAGAAGAACAGGAGCCTGGCGTTCGCGATCGGCCCATTGATCGTCGATCCCGAAAGAAAATGTGTGACGGACCGGCGAGGCCAGCGGATCGCCGACCTCACGTCCAAGGAACTCCAGATTCTCATGTATCTTCATTCGAACGGTGCGAAACCGACGCCACGGCTCGAGTTGCTGGAGCGAATCTGGGGGTACAATCCCGCCGTCAACACGCATACCATCGAATCGCACATCTATCGGCTGCGCCGAAAGATCGATGCGGACCCAGAACAACCTTCCCTTCTCGTGACCGAAAAAGGTGGCTATAGGCTCGCGCCTGAGGAATGAGGCCGCTTTCGCGTCTCGCCCAACGAAGCCCCGCTCCTTAACTCGCAGCCGGCTTCAGGCGGCGCCGGACGGCGTGGCGGTTGGCGTCCTTGAAGCCCAGGGAATCCTCGGCGATCAGGATGCGCTGGGTATTGGGCGAGCCCTCGCCCATGTTCAGCATGTTCACATAGGCCGCGATCTTCTTGATCGGGTATTCGTCGGCCAGGGCATAGCCGCCGAAGACCTCGGCCGCCGATTGGGCCGCATGTTTGGCCGTGGTCGAGGCGAAATACTTCGCCTGGCTCGCCTCGCGCGTCGCCGGGTCGCCCCGGTCCATGGTCCAGGCCATGCGGTGGAGCATCAGCCGCGAGGCCTCGATATTCACGGTCATATCCGCGATCAGATGCTGGACCATCTGATAGGTCGCGATGGGATGACCGAAGACCACCCGTTCCTTGGCATAGTCGCGCGCCAGATCGAGACAGGCCCGCGCCAGGCCGATCAGCCGCGCCGTCACCGTCAGCCGGCCGTAATCCAGGCCGTTCATGGCGATCTTGAAACCTTCCCCCTCCGCGCCCAGGCGGTTCTCCACCGGCACCGCGAAATCGTCGAGAAAGACGGCGCAACTTCGCAGGCTGTTCGACAACCCGGTCATGGCGATCGGATCGGCCGTGAAGCCCGGCACCGATTTGGGCTCCACGATGAAGGCGCTGATGCCGCGCACCCCCGCCGCCGGATCGGTCTTGGCGAAAAGCAGACCCGTGTCGCAGGCATTGGCGAAGGTGATCCACTGCTTGGAGCCGTTCAGGCGGTAGACATCGCCGTCGCGCCGCGCCGTCGTCTTCATCGCCCCCGCCGCATCCGACCCGCCGCCCGGCTCGGACAGGGCGAACATGCCGATCCGCTTGCCCGCGACGAGATCGGGAACGAAGCGCCGCACTTGATCCTCCGTACCCCAATTGTAGATCGTGAAGGGGCAGGTCATGGCCTGCATATTCATGCAATAGCCGTATTCGGGCGCCAGGCGCGAAATCTCCTCGGCAATCGCGGCGACGGCCTGAAAGCCCATCGCCGTGCCCCCGACATCCTCGCCGAAGGCCGCCCCGAACAGCCCCGCCTCGCCCAGCTTCTCGACCAGAGGACGCGGAAATTCGCCACTCGCCTCGAAGGCGGGCGTCGCCGGAATGATCTCATCCACCAACAGGCGGCGCACGGTGTCGCGCACTTGCTCGATCTCGGGGGGCAGGGTGAGGTCCATTGGGGGAATGTTCTCCTAGTCTTCGGTTGTGCGGGCGGTCAGCCGTGCATGCAGGGATTCGAGAACGTCGCGCAAGACCTCCATGCCGCCATCGGCGCGGAAAGCACGCAAGGCCTGCGCGTTGAGTCCGCCCGGCGTCGCCGCCCGATCGGCCAGATCCGCGAAGCGGCCGGCTCGCCCTTCGATGGCATTTCCGGCGACGGCGGCGAACAGACTGGCGGTAAAGGTCTCGGCCCGCTCCGGTGCCACGCCCTTGCGCGCCGCCCATCCGCTTGCCTCATCCATCTGGCCGTAGAAGGTCGCTATCAGCCCGACGACGCACCAGAGCGCACTGAATTCCACATCTCCCGCCACGGCGACCGGTACGCCGAAACGCGCCAGCAGGTCTTCCACTTCCGGATCGGCGGGATGATAGGCGACCGGCCCCGCCCGCCGGGCGGCCGTGGGCAAGGGCCCGGCGCGGTAGAGCCGCGTGGCCGGCCCGATTCGGCGGCTTATCTCAGCCAAACCCATGGTGCCGATCGTGCTGATCACGCGCTGGTCCGGCCGAAACGCGAGCCCCGCCAGGGCCTTCATCGCATCCTCGGGCCGCAGGCAAAGGAAGACCGTTTCGCAGGTATCGATCACGCCCTGATTTCCATCCGCGATCTCGACCTCGGAAAACCGCGTCGCAAGATCGCGCGCGACGGCCGCTCCGCGCGGCGACACGACGATGCGCTCGCCCGCCCCGCCGGCCCCGCACAGGCCCTCGACCATCGCCGCGGCAATCCGCCCCGTGCCGATGAATCCGATCGCCAAAGTCTAATCCGCCTTCGCCAGGCCGCGTTCCATGCGCTGGAAGACTGCCTCGACCCCCTCGCGCCAGGGCGCCAGGGCATCGCGCTGCGCCAGGATGCCCATGACCTGCTCGTTGATCCCGCCCTTTGTCTGGGCCGAAGCGGCGAGGTTCGGATAGCTTACCACGCCATCGCTCGCCATCGCCCCCAGGGTTTGGAACATCGCATCGAGGTACGCCCGCGCGGTTTCCGGCGGGACGTGCCCCTCTTCCGCCCAGGCCATCAATTCCCCCATCAGGGCGTAGTAGGGCGCGACCAGGGAAGTCAGGGTCCACATGCGATGGAAGGCGGTTTCGCTCGCGGCCGCGATCGGCGTGCCGAAATGCGCGATCAGCGCGGCGACATCCTCGTCTTCCGGGTAATAGACCACCGGCCCCAGGCGGCGCGCGGCGCTCGGCAGGGGCACGGCGCGGCAGATCCGGGTCGCGGGCGCGACCAGCGGTGCCAGTTCCGCCGCGGGCCGCAGGGCGATCAGCGAGACGACCAGGTGATCCGGCCGAAAGGAAAGCGCACCCAGAATTTCCGGCGTCGCCGGGGGCAGGACCGCCAGCATTACCGTCTCAGCCCCGTCCAGCACCGCCTGATTGTCGGCCGCCACCGAGACGGCGTCGAAACGCGCGGCAAGATCCGCCGCCACCATGGCGTTGCGCGGCGAGAGCAGGATGGGCTCCGGCGGTCCGCCATCGCCGCACAGCCCTTCGACCACCGCCTTTGTGATATGCCCCGTGCCGATAAAACCGATCGTCATACGCCCCTCCTTGCATGCGCGGGCATCCTGCTTTCCGACCCGCCGTCCGGCAAGCTTCATGACCGATGGCCGCGCCCGACTCGTCAAACCGGGTCTTGGATCGCTTCCTCACATTTATTGAAAGGATGCGGATTTCGCTCTCCATCGCCGTGCTCTAGTCTCCCCCCGCGAACCGAGGGAGGAGCCGCCATGCGCTGGACGCGCACGATTTCCGTTGCCGATACCCATTGCGAGGGCACGCCCGCGCGCATCGTCATCGGCGGTGTGATGCCGCCGCCGGGAGATAGCGTGAAGGAGCAGATGATGTATCTGCGCGATCACGACGATTCCCTGCGAAAATTCCTGCTGAACGAGCCGCGCGGCGCGGGCATCAGCTCCTGCGACCTGATCGTGCCGCCCAAGGACCCAGCGGCCGATGCCGGCTATATCATCATGGAGACGGTGGAATATCCGCCCATGTCCGGCTCCAACACCATCTCCACGGCGACCGCGCTGATCGAGCTCGGCATCCTTCAGATGGAGGGCGATTCGGGGAATTTCATTCTCGAATCCCCCGCCGGCCTCATCCATATCAGCGCCCGGCGCGACGAGGACGGCGCGCTGGAGATCACCTTCACCAACCAGCCTGCCTTCGTTGTCGCCCTCGACCACCCGCTGGAAGTGGCCGGTATCGGCACGATCAATGTCGACGTCGCCTATGGCGGGATGTTCTTCGCCATCGCCGACGCCCCGACCCTCGGCTTTTCCGTGAGGCCGGACGAGGCCAAGGATATCGTCGCCACCGGCATGTTGATCACCATGGCGGCGATCGAGCAGATCGACGCCCGCCATCCGACGGAACCCGAGTTCCACGGCGTCTCGATCTCCCAGATCGCCTGCCCGATTGAGGACGTTGCCGGGGGCAAGAAATCCCGCAATGCCTGCGTCGTCCAACCCGGCCGAATCGACCGCAGCCCGACCGGCACCGGCACCTGCGCCCGCCTCGCCGTGATGCGCGCCCGCAACCAGATCGCGGTGGGCGAAAGTTTCGAGAACCGCTCGATCATCGACACCCGCTTCTTCGGCCATGTCGTGCGCGAGACCGAGGTCGGCGGCCTGCCCGCCGTGATCCCGACCATCGCCGGGCGCGGTTGGGTCTCCGGCCTGATCCAATACGGCTACGATCCCTCCGACCCCTTCCCGGAAGGCTACAGGCTGGACGACTAGTTTCACGAAAGAGAGAGGGGGGGACAGCATCATGCGCTGGCAACGCACCATCACCGTCGCGGACGTCCATGCCGAGGGCGAGCCCGGCCGGGTCGTCGTGGGCGGCGTCATGCCGCCACCCGGCAACACCATCCTCGAGCAGATGCACTACATGCGCGATCACGACGACTGGCTGCGCAAGTTCCTGCTGAACGAGCCGCGCGGCGCGGGCATCGCCTCAGCCAATGTGATCTACCCGCCCAAGCATCCCGACGCCCAGGCCGGCTACGTCATCATGGAATCGGTCGAATACCCGCCCATGTCCGGCTCCAACACCATCTGCACGGCAACCGCGCTGATCGAACTCGGCATCCTGCCGATGGAGGGCCGCGAGCAGACCTTCACCCTGGAGGCGCCCGCCGGGCTGATCGCCGTCACCGCCCGACGCATGGATGACGGGGCGTTGGAAATCGAATTCACCAACCAGCCGGCCTTCGTCGTCGCCCTCGATCATCCGCTGGAGATCGAGGGGGTCGGTACGATCCCCGTCGATGTCAGCTATGGCGGCATGTTCTACGCCATCGCCGATGCCAAGGCCCTGGGCTTCACCATCCAGGCGGACGAGGCCAAGGACCTGGTCGCCATGGGCATGAAGATCACCCGCGCGGCGATCGAGCAGGTCGAAGCCAAGCATCCGACCCAGCCCGCCTTCGAAGGCGTCTCGATCTCCCAGCTGGCCATGCCGCTGGAAGACACTGCCCAGGGCAAGAAATCCCGCAATGTCTGCATCGTCCAGCCCGGGCGCATCGACCGCTGCCCCTGCGGCACCGGGACCTGCGCGCGGATGGCCGTGCTCCACAAGCGGGGCCAGCTTGCGGTCGGCGAGACTTTCGAGAACTGGTCGATCATCGACACCCGCTTCCGCACCAGCATCGTCGAGGAAACCGAGGTCGGCGGCGTGCCGGCCATCATTCCCCGCGTCGCCGGCCGGGGCTGGCTCGCCGGGATGATCCAGTACGGCCATGACCCCTCCGACCCCTTGCCCGAAGGCTATCGCCTGGACGACTGAACCGAACACCCGCCCGATTCGAGGAGAGAACGACCATGCATTGGAACCGCGTCATTACCGCCTACGACGTCCATGCCGAGGGCGAAACCGGCCGCGTCGTCACCGGGGGCATCGTCCCGCCGCCGGGCAACAGCGTGTATGAAAAAATGTGTCATATGCGCGAGAACAACGACTGGATCCGCAAGTTCCTGCTGAACGAACCGCGCGGCGGCAACACCAGTTCCGCCAATATCCTGGTCCCGCCCTGCGATCCGCGCGCATCGGTCGGTTATATCATCATCGAGACGGCCGAATATTGCGCGATGAGCGGCTCGAACACGATCTGCACGGCCACCGCCGCGCTCGAAGCAGGCATCGTGCCGATGACCGGCGACGTCACCAAATTCGGCATGGAGGCGCCGGGCGGCCTGATCGAGATCACCGCCGATACGCGGGGCGGCCGGGCGCGCGAGATCGAGTTCAGGAACCAGCCCGCCTTCGTCTGCCATCTCGACCACCCGCTTCAGGTCGAGGGCCTGGGCGAAATCACCGCCGATATCGCCTATGGCGGCATGTTCTTCGTGATCGTCGATGCCGAGGCGCTGGGCTTCAAGATCGTCCCCGAGGAGGGCAAAGCCCTGGTCGATCTCGGCATGCGCCTGACCCGCGCCGCCGCCGAACAGGTTGAGGCCGTCCATCCCGAGAATCCCGGGCTGCACACGGTCTCCATCGCCTGCCTCGCCATGCCCCTGAAGGACGGGCCCGACGGCAAGACCTCACGCAACGCCTGTATCGTCCAGCCCGGCCGCATCGACCGCTGCCCGACCGGCACGGTGACCTGCGCCCGCCTGGCCGTGATGCATGCCCGCGGTCAGATCGCGGTGGGCGAAACCTTTACCAACCACTCGATCCTGGACACCCGCTTCCGCTCGAAGATCGTCGAGACCACCACCTGCGGCGGCGTGCCCGCGGTGATTCCGACGGTCGCCGGGCGCGGCTTCGTCACCGGCATGATGACCTACGGCCTGGACCCCGACGATCCCTTCCCCGAGGGCTACCGCATCCCGGACTAGAAGGGGCGAAGAGCGGCCGTCGCCCGCCCTCACCCAGCTGCGGGTAGGGCTCGGCTCCGCCTCGCCAACCCTGCGCAACCCTCTCCCCCCGATCCCGGGTGGAGAGTGCAAAATATAGGTTTTGCAATCAAATTACCCCTCGCCCCACCAGGGGGAGAGGGTTGCGCAGCCTTGGCGCTTTAGCGCCTAGGCGAAGCTGGGTGAGGAGGATGGCGTCGAGAAGCCGGGCCAGACTCTTGAACCCCAAAAGCCCCTAGAACACCACGCACAAGCGCAGCGAATCGTAGATCGCCGCGTGGATGTTGCGCCCGGCCACGGCGTCGCCCACGCGGTAGAGGGCGAATTTTCCCTCGGGATTGCGCTCGATCGTCTGGGGCCGCACATCGACCAGGGCATGCAGGTCGAGCGCGCCCAGGTTCCGGGAATGGGGCTTCAGGGCCTCGTAGAGTTCCTCGCGCGGGATGATGCCGCCCTCGGAGACGACCTGGTCGACGACCCGCTCCTCCTCCTCGTCGGTATAGGCGTTGCGCAGCACGGCGACGATCCGGTTACCCTCGGGATAGACCTCGGCCAGGTGATAGTCCGAGGTCTTCACGACGCCCTTCGCGTAGAGCCGCTTGTAGTGGACGGCGAAGTCGGTGACGCCGACATCCTCGCCCACGAAGCGGTCCGGCGTGACGACCTCGACCCGGCTGCCCCGCTCGCTCAGCACCTCCGCGACCGAGGGGCCGTGATGGTCGCCGTTCGCATCGAACAGCAGAACGGTTTCCCCCGGCTCAGCCTTGCCGGTCAGGATGTCCCAGCTCGACACCGCGTGTTCGATGCCCTTGATCGGTCCCTTGTTGGGGGTGCCGCCCGTGGCGATGACGACGATATCGGGCGCCTCGGCCATCACCGACTCCGCACTTGCCGGCGTGTTCAGGCGAATATCCGCACCCGCCTTGCGCGCCTGCTGGTCGAGCCAACGCGGAATCCCCGAAAGGGATTCCCGCCAGGTCGCGCGCGAGGCGATATTGACCTGCCCGCCCGTCCTGTCCTCGGCCTCGAAGACCACAACCTCATGCCCGCGCAAGGCCGAAACCCGCGCGGCCTCCAGCCCACCCACGCCGGCGCCGACCACCACCACCTTCTTGCGGGGGCCGTCCGTCGGCGGAACGATATGCGGCATCTTGGCTTCGCGGCTGGTCGCCGGGTTCTGGATGCAGAGGGATTCCTTGCCGACATAGATCCGGTTGATGCAGTAATTCGCGCCGACGCATTGGCGGATATCGTCGACCCGCCCTTCCTTGAGCTTGGTGACGATATGGGGATCGGCGATATGGGGGCGGGTCATCGCCACCATGTCGAGATGGCCCTCCTCGATCGCCCGCGCCGCGGTCGCCAGATCGGGAATCCGCCCGGCATGGAAGATCGGGATATCGACGGCGGCGCGGATTGCGCTGGCCAGATAGAGAGCTGCTACAACCGGAAAGCTCATGTTCGGAATGCTGAGCGAACTGCCGCGCCAGTCGCTGACTTGGCTGGCCATGATGTTGAGGTAGTCGATCTTGCCGCTCTCGGCCAAACGGACGGCGATCTCCAGGCAATCGTCCTGGCTCAACCCGTTGGCGATGAATTCGTCCGCCGTGATGCGGATGCCGAGGATGAAGTCCTCGCCCACCTGGCCGCGCACCGCGTCGATCGCCTCGAAGGCGAAGCGCATGCGGTTTTCCAGACTGCCGCCGTATTCGTCCGTCCGCGTGTTCGCGGCGGGAGAGAAGAACTGCAGGGCCAGATGGCTGCCGGCGAAGAGCAGCTCGACCCCGTCCAGCCCGCCTTCCTTCACCCGCCGCGCGCCCTGGCCGAAATCCTCGCAGATGCGCTCCAGATCCCAATCCTCGATCTTCTTGGGATAGACCCGATGCTCCGTCTCGCGGATATGGCTGGGCGCGACGCTCGGCAGCCAATGCTTGATGTCCCAGCGGGTGCGCCGCCCGGCATGGCTGATCTGGCAGAAGGCGGCGGCGCCGTGGCTATGGATGCGATCGGCCATCTGGCGCAGGAAGGGGATCACCCGGTCGTCGGCCAGATCGAGCTGGCCGAAGGTCGAGGGATTGTCGAGCGAGACGGCGCTGGAGCCGCCGAACATGTTGAGGCCGACCCCGCCCCTGGCCTTTTCCTCGTAATAGAGCTGTTCGCGCTCGGCCGGCATGCCCCCGTCGTTATAGCCGGGCGCATGAGACGTGCTCATGATCCGGTTGCGGATCGTCAGATGCTTGATCTGGAACGGTTGCAGCAATGCGTCGTATTCGGCCATGGGTCCCCTCCCTCGCGCGCGCCAAACGTTGGCACAGGCAGTCCCGGGCGGCAACGCCACAGCCATACCGGCCGCAAGGGCAATGCTGGGCCGCCCGCAAGGGCAATACTGGATTGTCGCGGGGCCTCGGGTATTCTGCGATCCAGCATTCAGGCATTTGGGAGTGGCGACAGATGAGCTATCCGGATTGGGAGACGATTCGCGGTTCAAACTTCATGAAGGGCCGGAGCTATCCGCTCTTCGAGGAGGACATGCCCAGCTTCATGTGCCGGCCCATTGCCGTCCATCCGGAACAATTGGAGGGCGCCGACGTGGTCATCATCGGCGCGCCCTATGCGACGAGCTGGGGCCCGCTCTATGCCGGGGTCGAGAAGGAACTCTGGATCAAGGCGCCCAAGCGGGTGCGCCAGCAATCCGCGCGCTATCCCTCGGCCTATATTCAGGAATTCGATTTCGACGTTTTCGACTTTCTCAAAGTGGTCGATTACGGCGATGCCGATATCCCGCCCGAGGCGAACAACGCCCCCACGGCGGAAAACGTGCTGCGCGCCCAGGCCGCCGTCGAGAAGAAGGTCAACGACGCGCTCGACGTCGGCGCCCTGCCCATCGTGATCGGCCAGAACTCGCCCTGCGGCTCCTTCGCCATCGCCAAGCCCGTGGCGGAACACACCAAGGGCAAGGTCGGCATGGTCAGCCTGGACACCCATTGGGACGCCCATCATCTCGACCGCGTATCGATGGATCCGCGCATCGCCGGCAGCGCGAGCTGGAAGCACAAGACTTACGAATTGCTACCCAATTTCTCCGTGCCCAACCTGGTCGAAATCGGCGAGCGCGGCATGCTCGAGCGCAAGGACATCGTGCGCCGCTATCTCAACGAGGGCGCGCGCTTCATCTCGTCATGGGAGGTCCGCTCCGGTCTCGGCATCCAGGGCGTGGTCGATGCCTTGGACCAGGCCTATGACGGCACCGACGCGGTCTATGCCCATTTCGACATGGACGTCATGGGCGGCGCGGGCCCGGCGCCGGGCGATATCCTGGGCGAGCTGGCGGAGCCCATCGGCCTGACGGAATACGAAGTCATCCGTATCGCCCACGAGGTCGGCAAGCGCGGCATCGACGGCTTCTCCTTCATCTGCATCCCGCCCGGCTCGGCCGTGGTCTATCGGACCATCGTCTACGTCATCATGTATCTGCTGGCCGGCATCGCCATGGCCCGTGGCGCGAAGGCGGGGGATTAAAGGCAGCCCCTAACCCAACCTCCGTCATGCCCCGGCGAAGTCCGGGGCATCCAGCCATCGGCGCCACTGGATCGCCCGGGCTTCGCCGGGCGATGACGCTTAGATAGGATTCCTCAGAGCCGTTCCGGAAAGTTGTTGAATCGGAGGAATCGCTTGTGATTCTGTACTGGGCATCCGGTTTTGA
>JAQCGR010000372.1 GCA_027619995.1 Pseudomonadota bacterium
CCCACAGAATGCCAAAACTACTTCGCCGCAGCCGGATATGACCAAGAGTGATCGGAAAATGCTCTAGCGGCCCACCGAACCGCATGAGCCGGCGCGGATGCAACATGACCGCGAGCCAGCCGAGCGCCTTGGGCGCCAGCACGACCCCCATCGACACCACGAACAAGGCGACGGCCCGCTTTCTCTCGAACACCGGCCAGGTTGGAAACAGCGAGGGCTCGGCGAAGTATTCCGGGCGCGTGATGCCTGCCTGGACCGCGATCAGCAGGCCGACGATGACCAGCGCGAACCAGAGCGGCGCGCTGAGATAGGCCATCATGCCGCTGAATAGATGCAGCCGCGAGGTGAAGGACAGGCCGCGCGCAAAGAGGAACCGGACATGCTGGAGATTGCCCTGGCACCAGCGCCGGTCGCGGACCATCACATCGAGCAGCGAGGGCGGTGCTTCCTCGTGGCTTTCGGCGAGATCGGTGTCCAGGCGCACGCCCCAGCCGGCGCGGCACAACAAGGCGGCCTCGACGAAATCATGGCTCAGGACGCTGCCGCCGAAAGGCGGCTTGCCCTTCAGCTGCGGCAGACCCGCGGCATCGGCGAAGGCCTTGGTCCGGATGATCGCGTTATGGCCCCAGAAATTGCTGCTCCGCCCGTGCCAGGCGGCCAAGCCGTTGCCGAAAATCGGCCCATAGCAGCGATTGGCGAATTGCTGCAGGCGGGCGAACAGGCTGCGCCCGCGCACGATCGCGGGCAGGGTCTGAAGCAGGCCCAGGCCGGGATCGGCCGCCAGACGGCGCGCCATTTCGACGATCGTCCGCGGCGCCATCAGACTGTCGGCGTCGAGCACCAGCATGGCCTCGAAGGCGCCGCCCCAGCGCTTGACCCAATCGCCGATATTGCCGGCCTTGCGATCGGTATTCCGGCGCCGATGGCGATAGTGGATCGGGCAGGCCGCGGGCGCCGCCGCGACAAGCCGGGCGAAAACCGCCTCCTCCGCGATCCAGGAATCGGGACGGTTGCTGTCGCTGAGCACGAACACAGCGAAGCGACCGGGCGCCAGCCGGGCCACCCCGTCGGCCATCGCGGACAGGGCCGCGGCGACGGATTGCGGATCCTCATTATAGACCGGCGCCAGGATCGCCGTTGAGATGAGTTCGGATGCATCCAACGGCCGCTCCCGGGAGGGCTTGAGGTCGAGCCGGATGCCACGCAGAAACCCCAACGCCGCCTGACAGGCGGCGAAGCTGATCCAGGAGAAGTTGACGGCGAACAGGACGAGAAAGAGCCATTGCAGCCCGGTGACGCCGCCCACATCGATGACGCCGTGCATCTCGACAATGCCGTATCCCGCCAGGGCGACGGTCGCGGCGAAAAGAAACAGCCGGGCAAGCGCCGTGGTCAGGCGCGACACGAGCGAACCACCCGCGCGCGGCCGCTGGCGAAGGCCATGCACGGTGCGCCGCGGCATCGCACGCGGCCGCTCGGGCGGCAGAGCCGGCGAGAGGGTGTGCCTAGCCACGGACCCAGCGGAAGAGCCAGGTTTCGCCGATCGCAATGCCATCCTTGCGCGGCTGTACGCGGATTTCGCAGACCTCTGCCTTGCCTGGATCGAAGGTCAGGAAGACGCGGAACCCGCCGGTCTGCGGAACCGGCTGAATCACTTGATCCGTGACGGTGCCGGCCGAAAGGTCGATATCGAGGCTCACGCCCTCCGTGCTTCCTCCTGGCAATGAGCCATAGTCGATCGCGTATTGCGGATCGGCTCCCTCCCAGGCATGTCCTCGCGCGCTTCGGGTCACACGCGCCAAGCCGCGCGGCACCGGCGAGTCCTCGGACCAGGTCAGACGGTAGGCGAAGCGGAACGGCGCGTCGGACTCGATCCGGTTTCCCGGCTGCCAATAGGCGACGATATTGTCGTTGGTTTCGGAATCTGACGGAATTTCGACGAGCTCGACATGCCCGGGGCCCCAGTCGCCCAGCGGCGCAACCCATGCCGACGGGCGCTTCTCGTAGGCCGCTTCGAGGTCCTGGAAGGCGTCGAAGTTCCGGTTTCGTTGGATCAGGCCGAAGCCCTTGGGGGCGTGATCCATGAAAGCGCTGACCTGCAACGTCTCCGGGTTGCTCAAGGGCCGCCAGAGCCATTCGCCGGCTCCGGTCCTCATCGCCAGGCCGAGGGAATCGTGAACCGCCGGGCGATAGTCCGGCCGGTCCGGCCCATCGATCGGGCCATAGAGGAACATCGATGTCAGCGGACCGAGCCCGACACGGTCGAGAGGCTTGCGCGCGAATAATGTCGCCTCCACATCCACCCGCGTCGGCGCCCCCGGATAGATGGCGAAGCGGTAAGCCCCGGCCACGCTCTCGCTGTCCAGCAGGGCATGGACGACGATGGCGTCGGAACGCGACGACGGGCGCTCGATCCAAAAGCGCCGGAAGGTCGGAAATTCCTCGCCTTCCGGTCCCGCTACGTCGACGGCCAGGCCGCGCGCCGAAAGGCCATAGGCCTGACCGGCCGATACCGCGCGAAAATAGCTCGCCCCCTGGAACACGATGAACTCGTCGCGGTAGTCCGGGCGGTTCATCGGGTAGTGCAGGCGGAACCCGGCAAACCGGCCTTCCTCGACCAGCAGGGAGGCGACCTCCGGACTCGGCGTCTCGAAGGTCTGGGGTCCGATGGCGACCGGCACGAACTGCCCGCTTTCCACCACGAACACGTCGACGCCGCTCTTGAACAGGAAGCCGGGCGCGAAGAGCTCGACCGAAAAGGCAGTCGGCGCGCTGCCCCAGATCGCCTCATCCTTGCGATAGCGAATCTGCCGATAGACCTCGTAATCCAGGTCCTGAAGCCCCTCGGCCACCGGCGGCGGAGGTGCGAAGGGCTGGGCCGCAAGAGCCGCCGCCTCGTCCTGAACGGCCTGCGCCGAAAACGGGCTGCCGGGCGCCGCTCCGGCACCCCGAATGCTCCGTCCGAGCCCCAGCAGAACCGC